>JADYZS010000201.1 GCA_020853075.1 Anaerolineae bacterium
CAACGTACCGGCGATTTCCTGCGGGCACTGCGTCAAGACCATTGAGCGGGAACTGAAAACGGTGGCGGGCGTCCAATTCGTGGCCGCTGACATGAACAAGAAGGTTGTCACGGTGCAACTCATGAACGACGGCGCGCTGGCCCGTTTCAAGGCCACCATGCAGGAGATCGGTTATCCGGTTGCGGGCTAGGGCATGGGACATGGCAACCAAACAAATCACCCTGCCCATCACCGGCATGACCTGCGCCAACTGTGTCAACACCATTGAGCGCAATCTAAAGAGGGCCGCGGGTGTAGAATCGGCCAGCGTCAACCTGGCGACAGAGCGCGCCACCGTCGCCTTTGACCCGGCGGTAACGAGCGAAGATCTGTTGATCGGGCTGGTGCGCGACATCGGCTACGGCGTGCCGACGGCGAAGGTAGAGTTACCCATCAAAGGGATGACCTGCGCCAACTGCGTCAACACCATTGAGCGCAACCTGAAGAAGACACCGGGCATCCTCGCGGCCAACGTCAACCTGGCGACAGAGCGTGCCAGCGTGGAATACGTCCCTACCGAGGTCACCCTGGGCGACATGCGTCGCCTCATCGCCGACCTGGGCTACGAGGTGATTGAGGCGCGGGCGGACGCGCCCGCGGAGGACGCAGAGCGAGCCGCCCGCGACGAGGAGATTCGCCACCAGTTAAGGCTCCTCGTCATCGGCATCCTCTTCACAGCTCCCCTCTTCTTCCTGGCGATGGGTCGCGACGTGCTGCACAATGCCAATAGCCACTCGGCCCTTTCTATGGCGATGGACGGGAGTTGGCTGAACTGGCTCCTGTGGGCTTTGGCGACGCCAGTGCAGTTCTACGTCGGCAAGCAGTTCTACGTCCACGGTTACAAGGCCCTGAAGAACGGTGCGGCCAACATGGACGTCCTCATCGCGATGGGCTCGTCCGCCGCGTACTTCTACAGCATCCCCATCACGCTGGGCCTCATCTCCGGCCACGTCTATTTTGAGACCGCCGCAGTTATCATCACCCTCATCGTCTTGGGGAAGTACCTGGAGGCGAAGGCTAAAGGGCGGACGTCCGAGGCCATCAAGCAACTGATGGGCCTGCAGCCCAAGACGGCGCGCGTCGTGCGCGGCGGGGCCGAGGTGGACATCCCCATTGACGAAGTGGTGGTGGGCGACATCGTGCTCGTGCGACCGGGGGAGAAGGTCGCGGTGGATGGCGTCGTCATGGATGGCCGTTCCAGCGTGGACGAGTCCATGCTGACCGGCGAGTCTATGCCTGTGAGCAAGGGCGCGGGCGACCGGGTCATCGGCGCGACGCTGAACAAGACGGGTCTGCTACGCTTTGAGGCGACGCAGGTCGGCAGGAACACCGTCCTGGCGCAGATTGTCCGGCTGGTGGAGGAGGCGCAGGGCTCCAAGGCCCCTATCCAGCGGCTGGCCGACCGCATCTCTGCCATTTTCGTGCCGGTGGTCATCGGTATCGCTTTTGTCACCTTCCTTCTGTGGCTTTTCGTTGGCAACGTGGGCTTCACCCGCAGCCTCATCAACATGGTCGCGGTTCTGGTCATCGCCTGCCCCTGCGCGTTGGGCCTGGCGACACCCACGGCCATCATGGTCGGCACAGGCAAAGGCGCACAGTATGGCGTCCTCTTCAAGAACAGCGAAGCGTTGGAGCGCGCCGGCTCCGTGCGCACCGTCGTCCTGGACAAGACCGGCACGATTACGCAGGGTCGCCCGGCGGTGACAGACGTGGTGACGAGCCGGTCGGCCAACAGTTTAACCGAGAATGAACTCCTGCGCCTGGCAGCTTCTGCCGAGCGGGGGAGCGAGCATCCCTTGGGCGAGGCTATCCTGCAAGCGGCGACGGGGCGCGGTCTCGCCTTGAGCGAGCCCGCCGGCTTCCAGGCCATCGCGGGGCACGGCATCAGTGCGCAGGTGGACGGACGCGCCGTGTTGCTGGGCAATCTGCGGCTCATGGGTGAAGAGAAGGTGCACCTGAACGGCCTGGAAGCCGAAGTGACGCGCTTGCAGGCCGAGGCAAAGACCGCGATGCTCGTCGCGCTGGACGGCGAGGCCGCGGGCGTCATCGCCGTGGCCGACACGGTGAAAGAAGGCTCGCCAGAGGCGGTGGCCGGGCTGAAGCGGTTGGGCCTGGAGGTCATCATGATTACCGGCGACAACCGCCGCACCGCCGAGGCCATCGCCCGCCAGGTCGGGATAGAGCGTGTCTTGGCCGAGGTCTTGCCGGGCGACAAGGCGAGCGAGGTGAAGAAACTCCAGGCCGAGGGCAAGATGGTGGCGATGGTGGGCGACGGTATCAACGACGCGCCCGCGTTGGCCCAGGCCGACATCGGGATTGCTTTGGGAACCGGCACCGACGTGGCGATGGAGACGGCAGGCATCACACTCATGAGTGGCGACCTGCGTGGCGTGGAGCGCGCCATCGCCCTCTCGCGCGGCACCCTTCGCACCATCAAGCAGAACCTCTTCTGGGCCTTCTTCTACAATACGCTGGGCATCCCCCTGGCAGCCCTGGGTCTGTTGAACCCCATCATCGCCGCGGGCGCGATGGCCTTCAGTTCCATCTTCGTGGTCACCAATTCCCTCAGATTGCGTGGTTTCCGGTTGCTGGGATAGTATCAGCTCCACACATGCATCGTAGGGGCACGGCATGCCGTGCCCCTACTTTTTCTAATATTCTTCTATCATTGCACAAGTAGAATTCTAACGCGGTCGAGGGATAATAGGGGATGGTGCGGGACCGCTGTGGCTCCGCGCGAGCACGGTATCGGGAGATGGAATCATGAGATTAGATAAATTCACGCAGAAGGCGCAAGAAGCCGTCCTGGCAGCCCAGGAGCAGGCGTCGCAATATAACCACAGCCAGATAGAGCCGGAGCATCTGCTTCTCGCGCTTCTCCAACAGGCGGACGGCGTCGTTCCCCAAGTCGTGCAGAAACTCGGTGAGGACGCGCGCCAACTGGCCGCGCAGGTCACCGAGAGCCTCGGCAGGAAGCCGCGCGCCTACGGCACGACGATGCCGGTTGGCCTGTCCGCGACAACGCAAGAGATACTCAAGAAGGCACAGGCCGAGGCCGAAGCGATGCGGGATGAGTTCGTGTCCACCGAGCATCTCCTTATGGCGTTGACGGATCGCGCGGGCGGTGAGGCCGCGAAACTGTTGGCTGCGGCAGGCGTCACCCGCGACCGCATCTTGCAAGTCTTGACGAACATTCGCGGCACGCAGCGGGTGACAACGCAGAACCCGGAGACGACTTACCAGGCCCTGGAAAAATACGGGCGCGACCTGACGCAACTGGCACGACAGGGCAAACTGGACCCGGTCATCGGGCGCGACGAGGAAATCCGTCGCGTCATCCAAATCCTGTCGCGGCGCACCAAGAACAACCCCGTGCTCATCGGCGAGCCCGGCGTCGGCAAGACCGCCATCGCCGAGGGGCTGGCGCAGCGCATCGTGCGCGGCGACGTGCCCGAAGGCCTGAAAGAGAAGCGCATCGTCGCGCTGGATTTAGGCGCGCTGGTCGCCGGGGCGAAGTACCGCGGCGAATTTGAAGAGCGGCTGAAGGCGGTCCTCAAGGAAGTCACCGAGGCCGCCGGCCGCGTGGTTCTCTTCATTGACGAGTTGCACACCGTCGTCGGCGCGGGCGCAGCCGAGGGCGCGATGGATGCCTCTAACATGCTCAAGCCGATGCTGGCCCGGGGCGAATTGCACGCCATCGGCGCGACGACGTTGGACGAATATCGCAAGCACGTGGAGAAGGATGCTGCGTTGGAGCGGCGCTTCCAGCCCGTCATGGTAGGCGAGCCGAGTGTTGAGGATGCTATCAGCATCTTGCGCGGGCTTAAGGAGCGGTACGAGGTGCACCACGGCGTCCGCATCCAGGATGCAGCCCTGGTGGCGGCAGCCGTCCTCTCCCATCGCTACATCTCGGATCGCTTCCTGCCCGACAAGGCGATTGACTTGGTTGACGAAGCGGCCTCCAAACTGCGCATGGAAATTGACAGCCTGCCGTCGGAACTGGATGAGGTAGAGCGGCGCATCATGCAGATGGAGATAGAGCGCCAGGCCTTAAAGAAGGAAACCGACAAGGCGAGCCAGGAGCGGCTGGCGAAATTGGAGCGGGAACTGGCAGAAACACGTGAAGAAGCCAGCAGGATGCGCGCGCAATGGCAGATGGAGAAGGACGCCATCCAGGAAATCCGCACGACGAAAGAGCAGATTGAGCAAGTCAAACTGGAGATAGAGCAGGCGCAGCGGCGGGTGGACTACAACCGGGCTTCGGAGTTGCAGTACGGCACGCTCGTCGGCCTGGAACGCAAATTGAAGGAGCAAGAAGAACGGTTGAAGGCTCGACAGCAGGGCAAGCAGATGCTCAACGAGGAGGTGACCGACGAAGACGTGGCGGAAGTGGTCGCCAAGTGGACCGGCATTCCCGTCTCGCGCCTGATGGAAGGCGAGGTGCAGAAGTTACTGCGCATGGAGGAGCGCCTGGCCTCGCGTGTCATCGGCCAGGAGGAGGCGGTACAGAAGGTTTCCAACGCGGTGCGGCGGGCGCGCGCGGGCCTGCAAGACCCGCGACGGCCCATCGGCTCCTTCATCTTCCTCGGCCCGACGGGCGTCGGCAAGACCGAACTGGCGCGGGCGCTGGCCGAATTCCTTTTTGACGACGAGGACGCAATGATCCGCATTGACATGTCGGAATACCAGGAACGGCATACCGTCGCCCGGCTCATCGGCGCGCCGCCCGGCTACGTGGGCTACGAGGAAGGCGGGCAGTTAACCGAAGCGATCCGCCGCCGCCCATACAGTGTCGTCCTTTTTGACGAGATTGAGAAGGCCCATGCCGAGGTCTTCAACGTCCTCCTGCAACTCCTGGACGACGGTCGGCTGACCGACGGGCATGGGCGCACGGTGGACTTCAAGAACACCCTAGTCATCATGACGAGCAACATCGGCAGCCAGTACATCCGCGACCTGGGCGGCAAGGACGAAGCGGCGATGCGGCGGCTGGTGCTGGATACGCTGCACCAGCACTTCCGCCCGGAATTCCTGAACCGGGTGGACGAGGTGATCATCTTCCACAGCCTGGCGAAAGAGCAACTGGTACAGATCGTGGATATCCAACTGCGTCACCTGCAGAAGTTGCTCGCCGACCGCAAGATCGCGTTGCAGGTCAGCAACGCGGCGAAGCAGTATCTGGCAGATGAGGGGTACGATCCTGTGTATGGAGCACGACCACTCACGCGCTCC
>JADYZS010000202.1 GCA_020853075.1 Anaerolineae bacterium
ATACCCGAAGAATTTCTCTCCCCCGCTTACGAGTCAACCGAGCAGGTGGGCGAGGTAACCGAAGTCGCCGCCCGCGCCACCGGCCTGCGCCCCGGCACGGCGGTTGTCGTCGGTTGCAGCGACCAAGCCGCCGCGGCGGTAGCCGTCGGCGCGGTGCGCGAGGGCGTCGTGATGAACGGCGCGGGATCGTCGGAGGCTATCGGCACGCCGACGCGCCGCCCTCTGACCTCGGAAGGCATGATGCTGCGCGGCCAGGGAAGCCAGTGCCATGTGCGTCGTGACCTGTGGCTGGCCCTCGGCTTTCACCTGACGTGCGGCCATCTCGTCAAGTGGACACGCGACCAACTGGGCCAGTTGGAGAAAGGGCGTGAAACGAACGGCGAAGGGAACGCCTACGACCTGATCACCGGCCAGGCCGCTACGTCGCCCCCTGGCGCGAACGGCGTAATGGTGCTCCCCCACTTCCTCGGTTCGGGCACGGGCCACGTTCCCTGCCTGGAACCCGCCTCGCGCGGGACGATCCTGGGCCTCACCGTTTCCCGCAGCAAGGCCGACATCTTCCGCGCCGTCTTTGAAGGGATGAACTACGAGGTGCGGCTGATCCTGGAATCTTTAGAGGAGGCAGGCATTGCCATCTCGGAGTTGAAGGTCAGCGGTGGCGGCGCGAAGTCGCCCTTCTGGCTGCAACTCAAAGCCGACATCACCCAGAAGAAGGTCACGGTTCCGGCAGTCACAGAAGCGAGCCTTTTCGGTGCGGGGATACTGGCCGCCACCAGCGTCGGTCTCTACCAGAGCCTGGAAGATGCCGTGGATCGCACGGCCCGCGACGTGGCCGAGTATCACCCGAACCCGGACCTGGCCGCCACCTACGACCGGCATTATCAGGTCTATAAGGAACTCTACACCGGCCTGTTGCCCATCAATCGCAAGATTCAGTCTCTGACAGGTGTGTAAGAGCGACGGTGTAAGGGCTTCTGCGTTGGGCGGCAAGGAGCCAGCCGGACGGGCAACGTTCAACAATTAGGAAGGAGGTGAAGAACGAAAGGACGCTTTCGGTCATCCGGTATGGGGGCACAGACTCCCCAGAAATATCCTCACCAAGTTCTAAGGAGGAAAACACAATGCAACCGCGACGATTCTGGTACGTCTTGTTGACGGTGCTGGTGCTGGCGGGGATGCTGGCAGGTTGTACGCAGGCCACGCCTACATCCCAGCCACCGGCTGCCACCGCGACTTCTGCGCCGAAGCCGACTACGGCACCAGCGAAAACACCGGTCACCCTCACCTTCTGGCATCATTTCGCCGGGCCACAGGGTGAGGAGATGGAAAAGATCGTTAATGAGTGGAACAAGGCCCATCCTGAAATCCAGGTCAAGATCAACGTGGTTCCCTTCTCCGCCTCTGCCGAGTATTCGGAGAAGATGACGGCTGCTGCCGCCTCCGGCCAACCGCCTGACGTCTTCTTGAACCCGGCCGGTGCATGGGCCGTCGGCCTTGACCTCGCCATCCCGCTGGATGATTACATGAAGCGGGATAAGGTCACTCTGGACGACTACTATCCCGGCGCGGTGCAGCGGGTCATGTGGCTGGGGAAAGCCTACGGCATCCCCTTCAACATGGACACGCGCGCCATCTGGTGGAACAAGCAGCTCTTTAAGGAAGCGGGGCTGGATCCAGAGAAGCCGCCCAAGACCTGGGCCGAACTGGAAGACTATTGCAAGAAACTGGTGAAGAAGGATGCCAAGGGAAATGCGGACGTCGTGTGCCTCGTCCCCGCCTTTGACCAGGCCTTCTTCTATGGCTTCATCATCCAGAACGGCGGCATCGTGCAGACACAACCGAATTCCTGCACCAAGCCGGAATTGAAGTTTGACTCACCGGAGGCGAAGGAAGCCCTGGCCTTCATGAAGCGCCTGGCCGACATCAACGGCGGGGCCGATCAGCAGAACGCCTTCCTCTCCTCCTTCACCGGCGGCGCCAACGATGCCTTCTACATGGGCAAGATGGCGATGATGATCAGCGGCCCGTGGCGACTCCCCGACGTGCGAAAGTTCGTGCCGGATCTGGAGTTCGGCCTGGCGCCGGAGCCCCTGGGGCCGAAGAACAAGGGCAACGCAACCCTGGTCGGCGGCTTTGAGGTCAGCATCCCGAAACTCTCCAAGAACTACGACGCGGCCTGGGAGTTCGTCAAGTACCTCGGCGGGTTGGAAGTCCAGATCCGCATGTCCAAGGTAGCCGGGAACACGCCGGGCCACAAAGTACCGGCTAACCATCCATATCTGCAAGAGGACAAAGAAGCAGCGTTCTTCGTCAAGGCCGGCGATTGGAGCATCTCCTTCCCCGAAGCGCCCTGGTCCTTCCCGCTCTTCTTCGCCGTCGCTCAGGACGCGGTTCAGGAAGTCCTGACCGGCGCGAAGGATGTGGACAAAGCCCTGGCCGACGCCAGAGTGAAGGTGCAAGAAGAGATAGATCGCTGGTTCACGAACCATCCGTGTAAGTAGCCGCCAAGCGTGTAGGCGCGCTATCTACGTGAGGCCCCACCCTGGCCTCCAACAAAGGTAGCATTCAATGGGTGGCCGACCTCGGCGACACGATTCCCCCTCACCCCACCCCTCTCCCCTTCGGGGAGAGGGTAGGGTGAGGGGTGAGCATCTTCTTTTCGCAGGCCACCATACAACCCCATGACCAACACCCATGGAGGAACGCCATGACCTTGCGCTTACCCACTTTGAAGACGCACCAGCGCGAAGCCTTTGATGGGTATCTCTTCCTCCTCCCGTGGATCATCGGCTTTTTCGCCTTTTATGCCGGGCCGATGCTTTATTCCCTCTACATCTCATTTACCTACACCACGGGCGTGAGCGTTCCCCGCTGGATCGGCATTGACAATTATCGGCGCATGTTCTTTGAAGATCCTGTATTCTGGAAAAGCCTGGGGAACACCTTTTTCTTCGTCGGTTTCTCCGTCCCTTTGACGATGATCTTCGCTATTTTCGTCGCCATGCTCCTCAACCAGAAGATACGGGGGATGGCTTTCTTTCGCACTATTTACTATCTGCCATCGGTAGTGCCCGCTATCGCCGCGTCTGTCCTCTGGCTACAGATTTTCAATACGCGCTATGGCCTGTTGAACATCGCGCTGGAGGGTATCGGACTGCCGAGGATAGCCTGGCTGGGCGACGTCAACGCGGTCAAGCCAGCCTACGTGATTATGAGCCTGTGGAACTTCGGGGCAGCGATGGTGATTTACCTGGCCGGTTTGCAAGGCATCCCCCAGGAACTCTACGAGGCGGCGGAGATAGATGGCGCGGGCGGCCTCTCACGGATCCGCCACATCACCCTGCCGCTCCTGACCCCGGTCATCTTCTTCAACCTCATCGTGGGCATGATCGGCGCGTTGCAGTATTTCTTGCCCGCTTTCATCATGACGAACGGCGGGCCGCGCAATGCCAGCCGCTTCTTCGTCCTGCACGTCTTTTTCTACGCTTTCGGTACGTTGGACTTCAGTTACGGCGCGACGTTGTCGTGGATGCTCCTGATCCTCACGGCGTTCTTAACGTATATTCTATTCCGCGTCGTCGGCCCGCGCGTACATTACTACCTTTAGTCATCAGAGCCACGTTATAGTTGGCCCATCGCATGACATCCGATGGCTGTGCCTTTGTGTCATCAAGTGGGGGCGAGGCATGCCTCGCCCCTACAATGGGGGAGATAATATGACCGATATAGTTTCCGAGACTCGCACCCGACCACGGGTGATCTCTCGCAGCGAGGCGGTTATGCGGCGGCTTCCCGCCCCCCTCGCGCGGGCCGTGCTTGACCCAGGGCAGACTTTCCTGCGCATCGTCGGTTTCATGATCCTTCTGACCGGCGCGGTGATTGTGTCCATACCGTTCTTCTGGATGCTCGGTATGTCGTTGAAGCCGGACAGGCAGGTCTATGCCTGGCCGCCGGTATGGATTCCGAATCCTATCCAATGGAAGAACTACCCCACCGCCTTGAGTTACGCCCCCTTTGATCGCTATGCCCTCAACACGGCCATTATCTCGTTTGCCAACATCGTCGGCGTGGCCCTCTCGTCCTCCATGGTCGCCTTCAGTTTCGCTCGCCTTCGCTTTCCAGGGCGCGGCCTCATCTTCGGCATCGTGCTGACCACCATGATGCTCCCCAGCCTGGTGACGCTCATCCCTTTGTTCGTCATCTTCGCCCGGCTCAAGTGGATCAATACCTGGCTGCCGCTCATCGTCCCCCACTATTTTGGCAGCCCATTCTTCATCTTTCTGCTCAGGCAATTCTTCCTGAGCCTGCCGCCCGACTATCACGACCAGGCCAAGATTGATGGCGCCAGTTCGTGGGGCGTCTATTGGCGCATCTACCTGCCGCTATCCATGCCGGCCCTGGCGACTGTCGTCATTTTCCAATTCATGTTTAGTTGGAGCGACTTCGTGGGGCCTTTCCTGTTCATCCATGACGATAATCTCAAGACCCTTTCCCTCGGCCTGCAAGTGTTCCTACAACAATACACGGCTGACTGGCAGTTGCTCATGGCCGCCTCTACCATGATGATTATGCCTATGCTCCTCCTTTTCTTCTTTGCGCAGAAATACTTCATCCAGGGTATCACCACCACCGGACTTGCAGGGAGGTAACAATTCATGCCCGGCCCCATCTATCTGAAAACGGCGGACGACGCGCTGGTTTTTGGCAACGATGCGCTGGAACTCCGCTTTGACAAATCAACCGGCTCCTGGCTCGGACTGACCGATCGGCGAAGCGGGCGCGAGGTTGTGCGCAACCCGGAGCGCCGCCCCACTCTTACCGTCGTCTCCGGCGGGCGCGAGGTTACCACGTCGGTTCTCCGCAACGAGGACGCCCCGCCCCTGGCGGATGAGGCGCGCCATCCCGCCAACCAGTGCCTGGAGCACGTCCTGGTACGCGGCGGCGACGGCGATACGTTGGCGTTGACCCGGCGTGCCGGGCCGTGGCTCGTGCGGGAGGAGTGGTATCTGCACCCGCAAACCGACATCGTGCGCTGGAGCGTAACCGTCACCTGGGACGCCGAGGACACCGAGCGCCTGCGCCACGTCATCTGGAGCATACCGGCGCTGGCCGTAGGCCCGGCAGCACAAACAACCTACGAGGCGCCGGGACTACCCGGCGCGCCGCACCGCCCGCTCGGTAACATTCCTTCCGGTTTCTGGATGAAGGTGGGCGACGCCCCCACCGGCTGCCCCGGCCTGGTAGGTTTGTGCAACCGTCAGACGGGCCAGGTAGCCCTGGTATGGCCCTATTCCACCACCGAAGCGACCATCGGCGACATCTACCGCGAGGGTAACGGCATCCGCATAGAGCAGCGTATCCTCCTGGCCGACGAACTGGCGCGCGGCGAGGGTGTGTCGGGCGGGGCACAGTACATCCGTGCAAACGCCGGCGGCTGGGACGCTGCTTTGCGCGACTTTCACGCCTGGTATGCCACGGTGGGGCTGACCGTGCCCCGCGACCGGCCGGCGTGGACGGAGACGGCCAGCCTCTACGAACTCCACATCGGCAAGACGGTGGTGGCCCTGGGGCCTTACGAGCCGCTCCCGGAGATGCACGACCTCCTCGCTCTTCTTCCCTACATCAAGTCACTGGGCTTTGATACCATCCAGATCATGCCCCACCAGTTCTTCCCGTCGTATTCCGTTCACGACTATTACGACATTTCCACTCACTACGGCGACGAGGCGACGCTGCGCGAAGTCATCAAGACGGCACACAGCATGGATATGAAGGTCATTCTGGATCTAGTTATCCACGGCTGCAACGACAAAGTGGTTGCTCACAAGACCTACGAGCGAGGTGAACACCAATATCCCGAATGGTTTGAGCGGTGGATGAAGGTGGCAGCCGACCGCAATCCTTACCTGGACTCGCACCCCGAATGGTTCATGCTGGATGAGGAGGGCGAGATACGAGCCGTCTATACCTGGGCCTTTGACCATCTCAACGATTCGTACCAGCGTTACCTGATTGACGTGCTCCGCTACTACCTGGTTGACCTGGGCGCGGACGGCTTCCGGGTGGATGCGCCAACCTGGAACTTCTTCCCCAACTGGAAGCGAGACCTCCCCTACCGCGCAGGCGACTGTTACTACGGCTGGGCGCAGCTCTTCGCCCGCGCCCGGCCCGCGCTCAAGCCGCACAAGCCCGACGCCATGTTCTACGGCGAAGGCACGGGGCCGCTTTATGTGCGCGATTTTGACATCCGCTACGACTACGACCAGCAATGGCTCTACCCGGCGCTGTTGGATGTGGTGGACCCCAAAGGCTATACCTGGTCAGGGCAGTGGGCAGGTCAGGAGAAAGGCCGCTACCTCACCGCGCAGCAGTTGGCCGAGTGGCTCCACGAGCGGCGGCTGGCCCACCCGCCCGGCTCCGTCCTCGCCCACCACATTGATTCCCACGATAGTTACTGGCCGCTGGGCCAGTTCCGCCGCGAGGCCTTTGGCCCGGATGCGTGGCGTCCCGCTTTCGCGATGTGCGCTTTGATAGATGGTTGCATCATGCACTACATCGGCGGCGAGAAGGGGAACGAGGATTTCACCCGCCGCGTGATGCAACTGCGACGCCAGTTGCCAGAAGTAGCATGCGGTACCTGTGACTACCTGGCCGTGCGCCCGGACAATGACATGGTCTTTGCCCCCCTGCGCAGCGATGGGGTCCTCCATACCGTGCCCGTGATGAACTTCGGCAAAGAGGCGATGCGCGTGCGGCTCAGCCTGCCGGTGGACGCGATGGCGTTAGCAGCAGGCCCCTACCGCATCCTGGATGTCCTCAACGACAGGTTGCTCCCCGGCCCTGGCGGGCAGGGATGGAGCAAGGGGGACCTGGCGAATATAGAACTGGACCTTCCCGCCTTTGGGGTAGCGGTGCTGGTGTTGAGGCCGGAGTAAAAAGGAGTCTATGCGCATCACTGAAGTAGAGCCGTTTCTCTGCTTCGCCGGCTGGCGAAACTGGGTTCTGGTCAAGGTCACGACCGACACGGGCATCATTGGCTGGGGCGAAGCGACGCTGGAGATGCACGAGCGGAGCGTGGAAGCCGCCGTGCGCGAGGTGCGCGGCTACCTCATCGGGCAGGACCCGTTCAACATAGAACGGCTGTGGGAGGTCATGGTGCGGGGCGACCCCTGGCAGGGCGGGCCGGTGCGCCTGAGCGCGGCGAGCGCCGTTGAAGCCGCGCTCTGGGACATCGTCGGCCAGGCGCTGGGCACGCCCATCTACAACTGCCTGGGCGGGCGCTACCGCGACCGCATCCGCTGCTATGCCAACGGCTGGTATTTCGGCTCCCACCATCTGGACGACCTGGAGCGCCGCGCGGTGGCAATGGTGGAGCAGGGCTTTGACGCGCTGAAGTGGAACCCCTTCGGCCTGCGGCTGAAGTCAAACCCTTACGACGTGACGGACGCTCGCGCCGCCCGGCAGAACTTTCGCGAGGCGGTGAAGTGCGTGGCGGCGGTGCGGCGCGCCGTGGGCGACGACGTGGACCTGCTCATTGAACTGCACGGCAAGTTGGCCCCCTACGAGGCCATTGCGTTCATGCACGCCATTGAGCCCTACGAGCCTTTCTTCTACGAGGAGCCGCTGCCGATAGAGAACCAGGACGCTCTGGCGCGCGTCCACGATGCCGTGCGCACGCCCCTGGCCTGGGGCGAACGGCGCTTCACCCGACACGGCTTCCGCGCCCTCCTGGAGCAGGAGACGGTGGACATCATCCAGCCGGACATCTGCCACGCGGGCGGCATCCTGGAAGGGAAAAAGATCGCGGCGATGGCCGATACCTGGTACGTCCCCATCGCGCCGCACAACCCCAACGGCCCCGTCTCCACGGCCATGTGCCTGCAATTGGCGGCCTGCGTCCCCAACTTCCTGATTCTGGAACTCTTCGTGCCCGACGTCTCCTGGCGCGAGGCGTTGCTGGTGGAGCCTTTGCATCTGGAGAAGGGCTATCTCCACATCCCCGACGGGCCGGGCCTGGGGATTCGGGTGAACGAGAGCGTTTTGGCCGCGCACCCCTACGAGCGGGTGGACGCGGCGCGCGTCGTCGCGCACGGGCTGGCGGGCTATTGAAGGAATATAACCACAGAGAACGCAAAGAAAAATGGCATATCTCTGTGGTCTCTGCGGTCTCTGCGGTTAGGTTCCCATTTTATCTTTGTTATTTGCGTTACGTGAGGGAGCCGATTGACCATTTCAGAACATACCACGCGGCTGGCCGGTAAGGTCGCCATCATCACCGGCGGCGCATCGGGCATCGGGCGCGCCTCTGCCGAGTTGTTCGCGCGCGATGGTGCGCGGGTCGTCATCGCCGACCGCGCTGCGGAGCAGGGGGAATCTGTCGCCGCCGACTTGCGCGCGGCGGGTTACCAGGCGCTCTTCGTCCCGACAGACGTTGCCCGCGCCGCCGATGCCGAGCGAGCTGTCAAGACCGCCATGGATACCTTCGGCCCGCCGGACATTCTCTTCAGCAACGCGGGCGTGCTGAGAATAGGTTCCTTCTGGGAGATGTCCGAGGCCGATTTTGACGCGCTTGTGGCAGTCAATTTCAAGGGCGCGTTTCTCATGGCGCGGGCAGTGCTGCTGCCCATGATACAACGGGGGCGCGGCTCCATCATCTTCACCGCGTCCAATCTCGCGTTCCAGGGTTTGGCCCGCTTCTCGGCTTATTGCGGAACCAAAGGCGCGCTGGTGGCGATGGCGCGCTCGCTGGCGCTGGAGGCCGGGCCGCACGGCATCCGCGTCAACTGCATCTGCCCCGGCCCGATTCTCACACCGATGCAGGATGTTCCCCTGGCCGAATATGCCGACCCGAAGACGGTCTTGCGGGAGGCCGCGCAGAACGTGCCGGTGCGCCGCCTGGGCCAGCCTGCGGACGTGGCACAACTGGCGCTCTATCTGGCTTCGGACGAATCCACCTTCGTCACGGGCGCGGCCTTCGTCATTGACGGCGGCGCGTCGGCGCAATAGACCCCATAGGCCCTCACCCCCTCTCGCATGGCGAGCCCGCCCAGGCTCCGCCTCGCGGGCCAGGGTACGCCCGCGGGACTTTACCCCCTCTCCCAAAATTGGGAGAGGGGGTAAAGGGGTGAGGGTCAGACACTTACGCTAATCGCTATGCATAAGTCAGGAGGCACTTACGTGAACCAAGGCATTGACCCCACCCTGAGCGCGCTGTGCGACAGGCTGGAACGGCTTTTTACGCCCGCCATCTGCGACGCGCTGGATCGCCGCGGGTTGCGGCAACAAACGATGGTCTCCGGCTTCATGCCCGTATTGCCGCGCCGCGCCGTTGCCGGCCCGGCCTTCACCGTGCGGGAGATCGCCACAGCGCAGCCGAAGATACGTAGTGTGGACGAGAAACTGCGCATCTTCGCCGATTTCTTCGGCGCGGTGCATGCAGGCGAGGTCGTCGTGGTGGATACCGGCGGCGCGTACACGGCGGCGGCCTGGGGCGAACTGATGAGCACCATCTCTAAATACACTTGCGGCGCGCGCGGCGCCGTGGTGGACGGCGCGCTGCGCGATATCTCGCGCATTATTGAGGTGGACTTTCCGGTCTGGGGACGGGGCAACATCCCCACCGATTCCGAAGGCCGCATTGATCTCTTGGGCTTTAACCAGCCGATCCGCTGCGGCGAGGTGCTCGTGCGGCCCGGCGATATCGTGTTCGCCGACATGGACGGCATCGTGGTGATCCCGCCCGACCAGATTGATTTGGAGGGGCTGGTCTCCGAAGCGGAAGAGATCGTAGAGGGGGAGAACAAGTCCCGCGCCGAACTGAAGGAAGGCATGGCCCCCCTGGACGTATTCAAGAAGTACGGGCGGCTGTAGGGGCGAACCTGCGTGCCGCGTGCGCCCTCGCTTGCCCAGTCGGTGCGAGCCGACTGGGTAAGCCGACAGGCACCCCGCGGGGTTCGCCCCATGGGGCAGCCCCGTGAGGCTATCCTTACGAGGGGATAGACCGATGCCAGAATGGACACTAACGCCCTGCTCGGTAGAAGGGCTGGCAGCCTGGCGGCTGGCGAGCCCGGCAGTGGAAACCGTCATCGTACCGGGGCGCGGCGGCAAGATCGTCTCTCTGCATGACCGGCGCAGCGGTCGCGAATGGCTGTGGCGTAATCCATCACTGCCCTGGCGCACACCTCCTTACGATGCGCCATTCCACGAGCACGACACAGGCGGCATTGACGACTGCTTCCCCGCTGTGGCCGCGGGCCCCTACCCGCGGGAGCCGTGGGCGGGCACGCTGGTTCCAGATCATGGCGAGGTCTGGCCGCTGGCCTGGGCGGCGAAACCCGACCCGGAGCCGGAGCCCTATCTGCGTCTGCGCGTTGCGGGCGTGCGTTTCCCTTACGTGCTGGAACGGGAGATCGCGCTGCTCCCTGCGGGCGACGGCATACGCCTGCATTATCGCCTGCGCAACGAGAGTGCGTCGCCTTTTGCTTTCATCTGGAGCCTGCACGCGCTCCTCGCCCCGCGTCCGGGGATGCGGCTTCTGCTCCCTCGCGTGGCGCGCTTTCGCTCCTACCTCTCAAAGAACGACTTTCTGGGGCCGTCTGGGACCGAACACGCCTGGCCGCTGGCAGGTGGGCGCGACCTCTCTTTCTTCCCCAGCCCCGAAACAGGATACTGGGCCAAGATATTTACCCCGCACCCGGCAGATGGTGAGGCCATCGTGCAAGACCCGGACGGAGATAGACTGGTCTTCCGCTTTCCTACAGATACGATCAACGCTCTGGGCCTGTACCTCAACGCCGGTGGTGGCGCGCCGCCAGGGATTCCTCCCTACTACGTCGTTGGATTGGAGCCGTCCATCGGCGCGCCCGACGACCTGCAGACCGCGGTGGAGGATTGGCGCACGGCAAGATGGATTAGAGGCGAAGAAGACATGGAGTGGTGGGCAGAGATACGGTGCGTAACAGCCATTGGCTAGAAACCAGGGGCAATCTCCAAAACAAACGCAGACCGCGGCGGCACGGTCTCCTCTCCGCCGACGCGCCTGTGCGCAGGTACTACGCGGCTTGATTCCACACCGTTGGGGCCGCTCTTATGGACTTCCCGTTCATTGCCCCCGCGCGCGACCGGGTGCACCTGGGGGTCCAACGTCCACCGGAAGGGATGCGCGTCGTCCGACAGGTTGGTGACCGCGATACCGAGCGCGCCATCCGGCGCTTGCCAGGCTGAGTAAAGAATGGGCAGCACGGTGACACGCTGCGCTTTGCGCCAAAGTTCCCACTGCGTGGAGATGGCAGGGAGACCGGCAGCGTCCACCATGGGCGGATGGACCAACTCGCCATACGCCAGGTACTTCAGGCTGCGGTAGCGCACCTGGGCCAGCATCTTCAGGTATTCCGCCTCCCGCGGGAAGTCAAAAATCCACGCGCTCAACCACCCCATCTGCGCGCCGAAAGTGAACATCTGTGCCGCTTTGACCCGGAAGGGCCAGATGGCTTCGGCATCTTCCGCATAGAGGTAGCGCCCGAAGGTGAGATTCACGTCGCCATAGACAGCAGGATAGGCGGGAACCATCGCCTCCATCGTCTGGTTACACATCAGGAAGCCGTCAAGAAGGCCGGAGTACGGCTCGGCGCCATCCTCCGTGACGAGGACAGCATCAGGGTTCTTCCGGCGAATCTGGGTGCGCGCCCTCTGCAACATCTCGCGATAACCTTCTACCCAGAAATGCCCACCGCCCGCTGCATGGGGATGGGCCGGGTTGAAGCAGAGTTTCGGAGCCGCCGCGCCGATCTGGTCTATATAGACCCCGTCCACGCCGTACTCGCCGACCAATTCCTCTACGATGGAAGCGATCTTGTTCTGCCAGTAAGGCGTCTTCGGGCACATGGGCGAGAGGGGCGGACTCTGGCCGTAGATTTCCTCGTACTTCTCCCCGTGCTCGTTCAGCGCGCAGAAGGCTGCCGCACCTTCCCGCTGCCAACTCTCCGTGCGCGGGTCAAACAGTCGCCCGTTGATGTAGGGGATCACCCGCACACCGGCCGCACGCAGCTTCGCCACGCCCTCTTTGAATCCCTCTTTCGGCGGCAGGTATTCGGGGTAGTGGTCGTCAAAGGGAATCTGGTGCCAGCCGTACCAGTGAACGGCGACCGGCACTCCAAAGTGTTCGGCGAAGCGGAGGGCTTCAGGCACCGCGGTAGCCGCGTCGCCCGCTATGACCCGTGAACCCACCACGCCCACGCGGCCCCAGAGAGCGATCTCCTTGAACCACTGCGGCGTCTCTTGACTCATTTCCGTCGGCGTTGGTGGGAACCAGATGCTATCGCCCTTCGCCCACTGCCGGTAGATCTTGGCGGCGTCAATCCAGTCCCCTGTGAAGGTCCCGACGACAACCGGATAGGGAAGATGGTAGTCTTTGCCCGCCGCGCCCATCTCAGCGGGATAGTGGGTGATCTGCCAGGCGAGCCGTTCCTCAACAGGATGGGGAATCACCTGAAAGCGCTTCTGATGTCCCTCGCGGTCATGGGCCGCCAGGTAGAGGCCACTTCTCCCCTCGCAGAGCGCGACGAACTGCATCGTCCACAGGCCCATGGGATAATCCACAGCGAAGGTATCGCTCTGGATGGTCGGGTCGTCAAAGATATTCCACCCCGTGGGCAGACGCAAATCTGCGTGGATAGGGTCTCTGTGCACTACCCCCCAGCCCTCCGGCATGAACAATTCTGCTTCCGCCGAAGCGGCCAGTTGTGAGAGAATCGGAAAGGTGACTGTCCAGAGGCCGTAGCGCGCCGAACGGTTATAGACGCTGATCCGCCACTCGGATGCATCGTGCCCCGGCAGCGGGCGCATTCCGGACCGCGAAGCGTCCCGCACGCGGGGCTGCATGGTCACGACGACTTCAACCACACCCCGCTCGTCCCCCAGGTCAAAGCTGCTGAAACGGTAGGTCGTGGCGGCTGCCGTTTCTTCTACGGTGATGGCGCGCGCCTGTGTGCTGTTGAGGCGCCGGCCGGTTTCCTGTTTGCGCGCGGCCTCACGCAGTTCAATTTCCCAGAGCGGTGAGTGCTGGCCGCGCGGCAGGAAGTCGTGCCCGGAGGCCGGGTGGACGAGGTGTGAGGTCTGGAAGCGGTTGCCGACGCATGTGATGATGGCTGGCATATCTACCTATCAGGGCTTGGTTCAAGCGAAAAGCGGCGCCATCTGCGCCCCAGCCACGACTGCTTTCATCTCCTCTTCAGAGGGCGCGACCCGGAAGCGGCTGGCCGCGTTGAACACTTTGGGCACCACGTGGATGTCGCCTACGGTGTTGAGGAAGATCCCAGGCCGGCCCAGCACCCAATGCACCGCCTTGTCAATGTCGCCCTGGTCTTCCAGCGGCTCGTACCAGGTGTGACGGTTCCGGGGCGTTTCACCCCAGGGCTTGCGGGTGATGGACTTGATGGTCTGCACCGCCACATTTCGCTTCTGGCATATCGCCACCAGTTCATTGAAATCTGCCGCGTATTGGAGGTTCTGCATCAGCACGTAACTGCAAGGTAGCAACACCGAGTCAAAGTCAAACCGCTCCAGGCTGCGTATGTGCATCCTGGCTACGGTCAACCCGTGGCCGGTCACGCCGATGAAACGGACGAGCCCTTGCTCCCTGGCTTCAACGGCTGCTTCCAGCGCGCCGCCCGGCCCCAGCGCGATCTCCCACTCCTGCGGATCCACCAGGTTGTGCAATTGGAGAAGGTCCACCTGATCCACCTGCAACCTCTCCAACGAGCGGCGGAATTCGCCGCGCGCTTTCTGGTAGGTGCGCTCGCCCGTCTTGGTAGCCAGAAAGAACTGCTTGCGATATAGGCGCATCCACGGCCCGATCCGTTCTTCTGACTTGCCGTAACTGGCCGCCGTATCAATGTGGTTGACGCCGTACTCCAGGAGAAGCGCCAGTGTGCGGTCTGCTTCCTCCTGCGTGACCCCGCCGAGAGCGGCGGCCCCGAAGATCGTCCGGCTACTCAGATGTCCGGTGCGTCCGAAAGGTTGTTTTGCGATCATTTCCCAACTCCCTCCTCAACGATGATGATTATAACAGATAATGCGCACCCCGGAAAATGTAAATTCTTATCACAGGCGGCGCACCAACACAGACAATCCCTTGCCGACCTCGCGAAAACCGAGGCGATGGTAGAGCCGCTGCGAGGCAGCATTGCTGGCCTGCGTGTTAAGGATGGCGGTCTCCGCGTTTTCGCCACGGGCGTGGGCCAGAGCATCCAGCAAGAGACGGCGGCCTACGCCCTGGCGCCGGGCGGTGGGATGTACCGCCAAACGGATGATCTGCGCCTCGCTGCCGCGCGCGTCGGTCACAGCATAACCCACGAGCACGCCGTCCTGCTCCGCCACCACGAAATGGGTGGTGGTCACCAGGTAGAGAGAAATCCCAGGGCGGTCCAACCGCCAGATAGGATCAAAGGCAGCGTCATCCAGCGCGACGAGTGCGGCCAAGTCGCTCCCTTGAGCCAGACGGAGGCGAACGGGAGGGCCATCAGAGGTGGCATCGGTCCACGACGCACCTTGCCACCGGAGGCTGATGACACGCTCCTCCACCCGAAAGCCCGCTCTTTCTAACAGCGTTACAAGCCAATCTTCCGAAGTCAGACAGACGAGACCTTCGGCTTCTAACCCACGCAGGTCTGCTCCTGCCCGCCCGCAGAGGGCCAACATCAGGTCATCGGACGGCCACGCCTCTGCCAGCAGAAGCCCGCGCACTTCCGGCCAGCCGGCGCGCTTGGCCGTGCAAGCCAGAAAGCCCTGTAACCGCCCCCCGTCCTCAGCCACCCAGCCATAAAGGGGGCCCTGGCTCGCGACGTAACCAGGCAGATCTTCTTCACCGAAATTGGCAAAGACGCGCCGCGCCCACGCGTGCAAACGGCGCACGGCAGAGAGGTCAGAACTACGCGTCGCGCGCACGAGGAATTGAGCCATCGCCACGGGAGTATGCCACGAAGGAGAGCCTTCGTCAAGAGATTAGGCTCGCTGCGCGGCCTTGAGGTATAATGGGCCGAGATGATCTGTCAAGAAGAGACGAACCGCTGAGATCACGGAGAGCGCAGAGGTATATCATGAGGCTCCGCGCTCTCTGCGGTGATACTGTTCTTGGGGTTAGAACGAGGGCACATGAGCAAGTTGTGGGGCGGGCGCTTTGAGGATAAATCTGATCCGGCTGTGGAACGCTTCACGGCCTCCATTAGCTTTGATCAGAGGTTATGGCAGGCCGACATCCGGGGAAGCATCGCCTGGGCAGAGGCCCTGGCCGGCGCGGGCCTTCTGTCGGAGGCGGAGCGCGTCCAGATCATCGCGGGCTTGCAGGCCGTGGCAGACGAGTGGGAAGCGGGAATCTTCGTCCTGCAACCGGGCGACGAGGACATCCACACGGCCAACGAGCGGCGTCTGGCCGAGAAGATAGGCGAAGTAGCAGGCAAACTGCACACAGGCCGTAGCCGCAACGACCAGGTCGTCACCGACGTGCGCCTGTGGCTGCGAGAGGAGATCGCCGTGCTGCGCGCCGCGCTCGTGATGTTGCAGCGCGTCGCCACCGAGCGCGCGGCATGGTCTATTGACCTGATCCTGCCGGGCTATACCCATATCCAGAGGGCGCAGCCGGTGCGCTTTGCCCACTGGCTCATGGCCTATTTCTGGATGTGGCAGCGGGACCGGGAACGACTGGACGACCTGAGCCGCCGCATGGAAGTCTGTCCTCTAGGTTCCAGCGCGTTGGCGGGAACGCCTTTCGCCATTGACCGGCAGGCGCTGGCCGCAGCCCTCGGCTTCCGGGCAGCCTCAGAGAACAGCATGGATGCTGTGAGCGACCGCGACTTCATCGCGGAGTTCCTGGCCTGGGCCGCGCTCCTGAGCATCCATCTGAGCCGGTTGGCGGGCGACCTGACCCTCTGGACGACGGCGGAGTTTGGCTTCGCGGGGTTGGCCGACGCGCACGCCACAGGCTCCAGCATCATGCCGCAAAAGAAGAATCCCGACCCCCTGGAACTAGCGAGAGGCAAGGCCGGGCGGCTCATCGGTGACCTGACCGCGCTCCTGACGACCCTCAAGGGCCTGCCCCTGACCTATAACTCGGACTTGCAGGAAGACAAGGAACGGCTCTTTGACGCGGTTGATACATTGGAAGCCACCCTGCCGGTGATAGGGGCGGTGCTCGCGGGCCTGCGGCTGCACCCGGAGCGAATGGCTGCGGCCCTGTCGGACGATCTCCTGGCGACGGACCTGGCCGATTACCTGGTGCGGCGTGGGATTCCCTTCCGCCAGAGCCATCGCCTGGTGGGGCAGGCGATACGGCGGGCCGAGGCGATACAGGTTTCGCTGCGAGCGCTGCCGCCGGCCGAGTATCAAGCCCTCTCGCCTGCTTTTGGCCCCGATCTGTACGAGGTCTTTGATTTTGAGCGCTCGGTGGAGCAACGTGCGACGATAGGGGGGACGGCACGGGACGCGGTGCTGGAGCAGATCAGGCGGGCGGGGGGATTGTTGGAGGAATAGCCACCCTTTATGTCTTCTCTTTGCTCTTCCCGCCGCGCCTCCGGTTCCACCGGGCCAGCACCGTCAGCGCGATGCCCAACCCGGCCAACCCCGCCGGCCACCATAACTCCCACCCCTCGGCAGGACGCTTTACCTGAATAGCAGGCGGCGGCCCTCCCCTGGCAGGAGCAGATGCCTCCTGCGACGGGCGAGGCGCGTCGGCGGAGGGCGCGCTCTGGTGGGCCATCTCCTGGACACTGGCGCGGCTTGCGCCCCGCGGTCTCACCCATGCGAGGACGCGCGTCTTCAGCCGCTGATAAAACCCCTTGATCCGTTCCATCACCTTCAGTATAACCGTGACGGGCAGCCCTGTCAACCCCGTTTCTGTCACTGCCTAAGCCCCAGCAGAGCCGCAGACCGACGTGGCAGGGCGTCATCTACCCAAAATCACCCTCAAGATCGCACGCAGGGGGATGCCCTTGGGCACATCCTGGTTGCCGGCGGCGATGTTGACGAGGAGCATCTTTAGATCAGGGCGACGGACAGCCAGGCTCAACAGCGGGTCTAGCACGACGTGATTCATGCACAGAGCGCGCATCCGGTGCAGGAAGACAAAGAGGCGTTGGTAGCACTGGCGCAGGAGCCGGTCGTACTCTTGTAACCTGGCGCGTGACAGGTCGCCCACCTCAAACAGGCGAACCAGGTGCTCAGCCGCCATCTTGCCGGACTCCAGGGCGAAGTCAATCCCTTCGCCGGTCAGGGGATTCACTAGCCCGGCCGCTTCCCCCACGAGCATCATACGCTCACCAAAGGTCGGCGCGCTGGGGAAATCCACCCGCAGCGGATACCCCTTGACCGGGCCAACACGACGAGCGCGGGCAAGCATCTGCCTCAACACGGGCGTCTGCACGAAACGGTCAAAGGCGTCTCTTGGCGTGTCGGGCAGCCAGCGCGCGCCCAAGCCGGCGCGGTAGAAACCGGCCCCGATATTGGCCGACGAGTCTGATA
>JADYZS010000203.1 GCA_020853075.1 Anaerolineae bacterium
ACAAAGTTCTCCTCCGTCATGACCTCACAGTGCGCTTCGGCGGGCGGCTACCCCGCCAGCCGCGTCCCCCTTCTGGCCGCGACCGGCACAGCCTGCGGGCGACAAGCAACCAGCGTGGAGCCGACGGCCGGAATTGAACCGGCAACCAGCCGATTACAAATCGGCCGCTCTGCCTGTTGAGCTACGTCGGCAATCTGCCCTAACGACCAGGCACAGCCTATCCTCTAACCTCGCGTATCTCAGCAAAGCCACAGATAGCAAGCCTTATTATACCATAAAGGCTTTCTGGGTCAAAAATTTGCTTGGTTCGCTCACGTGCGATTCTGGAAGCGGAAACCGTGGCCGCGCACCGTCAGCACGTAGGCGTGGTCGGGATCCACTTCGGCGATGCGCTCCCGCAGGCGGCGCACCAGGGCGTCAATGGCCTGCTCCGATACACCCTCCTCTACCGCCTCCGGCCAGACAGAGTGTACGACGGCCTCACGGTTCACGATGCCACCGCCGGCATCCACCAACAGTTCCAGCAGACGATATTGGGGAAGCGAGAGCGGGGGAGATAGTTCCTTCCCGCTGACATAGACCTGGCGCCTCTCTTTGACCAGGGTCAGTCCCTGGGCAGGCAGGTCTAGCACGAGGGGAGCGGTCTCCTCCGCATCCACGAAGGCCATTCTATAACGCAGGGCGATCTGTATCTCGTCGCCGTCTTGCAGCACGTAAGGCCCGGCCAGTTCTCGTCCGTTGACGTGGGTGCCGTTCTTGCTCCCCAGGTCCTGTACGATGTATTGCCCATCCTCCCAACGGACGAGGGCATGGTGGCGGGAAACCTGGCGGTCATCCAGAAAGATGTCGCAATCAGGGCTGCGGCCAATGGTGATCTGTGAGCGTTCCAGAGGCCAGCGGGTGCTTGGCTCTCCGCCCCGTTGCAGAATGAGCATCGCAGTTTCGCGCATTCCCATCCTTCCCCCTTGACAAGAGCGAGTACCTGGACTATAGTACCCCCGTGAGCCAGACGCTACAGCCGGGAACCGTCCTGCGGTCTCGCTATAAGGTAATGGAACTCGTGGGCCAGGGGGGCATGAGCGCGGTCTATCGGGCTGAAGACCTGCGCCTGCGAGGCCGCCAATGCGCGCTCAAGGAGATCCTGCCGGAGCAGATCAGCGCGGGCGGCCCTGTGATCCAGGCTCAGGAGCAGTTCTATCGCGAGGCCAGCGTCTTGGCACGCCTGGATCATCCCAACCTGCCCAAAGTCTCCGACTACTTCAACCACAAAGGGCGTGATTACCTGGTCATGGATTTCGTGCCGGGCCGCAACCTCAAGGAACTCATGGATGAAGCCCGCCGCGCCAGCCAGTTTCTGGATGAAAAGCAGGTGCTCAACTGGACTTTGCAACTGTGCGATGCGCTGGAATACCTGCACAGCCAGGAGCCGCCTGTTCTCCATCGTGACATCAAGCCCAGCAACATCAAACTGACGCCGCGCGGAACCATTAAACTGGTGGATTTTGGCCTGGTCAAACTTCTTGCGCCGGACGATAGCCGCACGGTGACGGTGGTGCAGGGTCGCGGCACGGTGCAATATACCCCGCTAGATCAATACGGCGGCGATACTGGGCACACCGACATCCGTTCTGACCTCTACTCTCTGGGGGCGACGCTTTACCATCTCCTCACCTGCGCCCAACCTGCCGACGCGAAGCAGCGCTTCCTGAAGCCCGGCAGCCTCGTCCCGCCGCGCAGTATCAACCCCGCCATCTCGGCCACGACAGAACGGGCTATCTTGCAGGCAATGGCGATGCACCCGGACGAGCGGCCTAGCAATATGGCCTCATTCCGCTCCATACTTTTCCCCACCGAGGCGGAGAAGACCACTCGCACCGCCTCGGCCAACGTCATGGAATGGCGCCAGGCCCTGCGCGCCAACCGCTGGCTGGCCGCCGCCGCGGGTGGCATGGTCATTATGGCGCTCCTTATCACCCTCTTCTCACCACAGTTGCCGCCGACCGATGCAGCGGCCTCTATCTCCCAGCCCAGGGCGGCTCGCGTAGCCACTGCAACCCCGCCTATGCCACAACCGTGATAATTCTACTATGAAGAAAGCTAGGTTCTTGTTGCCGCCCTCACCCCCGACCCCTCTCCCCAGTGGGGTGAGGGGAGATCCTCGCCACAACTCAGGCACTTGCGCACTAAACTGCCCCGGACTACCACATAACCGTCGGCTCGGCTCTACGTTCCCCGGCGGCCATTGGCCGCGCGCACCAGGTGATACGCCCCTAAGGGCAGCAATCCACCCAACAAGGCCACGAGCCCCGCTCCCCAGGGCCCTATCCCCCTCTGCAACTCTGTCGCCCCCGGCAGCCAGCCGACGCTATACAAGATATACGCGCTCAGCGCGGCGATGACGCCCCACAAAAGCAAGGGAATCCGTTGCGTCAGGTTGACGACGCTCATTTGGGCCATGAAGAGAGCCACGGAGACCAGGAGCGTCGTGACCAAAGCCACGGCGAAGGCCCTCCCGTCCACGCGAGGCAGCGGCGGCGGCGGCACGGGCGTAGGTGTGGGGGTAGGCAATAGCGTGGGCGTCAGTGTTGGCGTCGCGGTTGCGGTTGGGCTCGCCGTGGCCGTGGGCGTCGGTGTCGGTGTCGGGGTGAAGGTGGGCGTCGGGGTCGGCGTCGGCACAACCGTCAGCACAGTGCCTGGTTGATCTCCCTGAATGGTGATGACCAGGGTCACCGATTGGAGCGCACCGCCGCTGCTGGCCGTCACCCGCAGTTCGCCAGTGCGTTGTAAGGTCACCGAGGTCTCAGCATAGCCATCCTTCGTGGTAACCTCTTTGCGGGGGAGTTCCAATAACTCTGCCGGGTAGGAGAAGCGGAAGATGGCGTGAGTCCCATCAGGGACGATGTGCCCGTTCCGGTCCAGAACCGGCCCGGCAATCAGTTGCAGCGTATCGCCCGTTTTCACCACGCGCGGCGCGGGTGTGCCGGTCACGGGCTGCCCGGCCTCCTTCAGCCCTACCTGGATGATCTGGGCTGGATTGGGTTCTATGGCGGTAATCAGGTCATAGCCGATACCTGCGACGCTGACCGGCGGCGTGCCGGAAGGGCTAAACTCGCGGAAAAGGACACGGATCGCCGCCTCCAGGAACGGTTGCGCCTTGGAATAGACACCAAAGTAGGCGGTCAATTTACTGACCTCTGTCGTGTCCAGGTAGTAGGGTGCGTTCAGGGCAAGGACGACCACCTTCTTGTCGCGCAGCGCATCGGTTCGCTGACGCAGGAATTGCTTCACCGCGTCGGACTCCGGGTAGCTATCGGTGTTGACATCCAGCATGGCGAAGATGATCCAGCGAGCCCGTTGGATCAGACTCGCCACGTCGGAAACGGCATTGGTGGCGGTGATCTCGGTGGGAGTCTGGATGGCCGTGGGTGTCGCCGTGACCGCGGTCTCTGTAATAGGAACGGTCGTTGTGACCCCGGCAAGATACGCTTTCAGTTCGCTGAAGGTCAGGCTCTTGAGTTGTTCAGGATTGACCTGGCCGCTGGCCCGTGGCCCGTAGAGATTCAACATAATCTCTGCCAGGGCAGTTGGATGCACGTAGGAGAAAGGAGAGCAGTCACGACACTCGCGTTCGGTGCGCGCGTCGGTGATGATGAGGATGTTCTCGTCCTCCAACGGAGCGGTAGGGAGACGGTCGGCCAGTTCCTGGCGGCCAGGGTAAAGAAGGGTGATGGCCTCCTTCGCCACCTGCGCCACCAGGGTCCCCCCCTGGCCGACCCTGGCTTTCACGTCCTCGGTTTGTACCAGCACCGTGGCGCTGTCAAAACGAGGATAGAGCCGTCGCTTCAGACGCAGGATACGCTCCACCGATTGGTTCACCTGGGCCTGGAAGGTCTTATCGGACTGGTATTTCTCCTGGAAGAATTGAATGGTCGCCTGGACGTTAGCCAGTTGCTCCTCCCAGGTGCCGCTGAGAGAGAACTGAGAGAGGAAGAGGAGATCGTTTCCTGCCAGGAAGGCATCCTGCGCGATCTGGCGGGCCGGAAACCTCTGCAATTGCGGATCATAGACCCGTTTGACACCGGACGCGCCCAGGGCATCGGTCACCAGGATACCGCCGGCAGCCCGCCAGGGGGCAAACATGGAGAGCGCCAGCACATCCTGCAACTGCGGGGCCAGGCTGATAGGCGGGGTCTTGTCGGACGTGCCTTGGAACCCCCGATACCGGATGTGAGAAGTCATAAAGCCATCGGCCACCGCGGGTGTCTTGGGGTCGTTGGGCGAACCCTGGGCTGCCGCGGCAAAAGGAGCCAGTTCAACCTGCCTCAATTGCTCCAGCGATTTCTGCACCGTGGCTACTTCCTCATCGGGCCGCCGGTCGCTACCACCCTGGCCGGGGAAGTGTTTGGCGATGGCTGTAACGCGCCCCTTGCTCCCTGAGTGTATGCCGCTGATGTAGGCTTGACCCAGCCGCCCAACCCAGAAGGGGTCGCCGCCAAAGGAGCGGACGCCCAGATCTCCCTTGAGCGTGGGACGTGGGGTATCCAGCACGTCCAATGAAGGGCCCAAGAGGAAATTGATACCGACGGCAGACAATTCCTGACCCACCAGGGCGCCCACCGCCTCCGCCCGTTCCTCGCTCCACACCGCCCCCAAGGCCATGTTGCTGGGCAGAGGTGTGAAACCGCTGATGAGCCGCGTATAGGGAAAGCCATCGCCCTCGTGATCAATGCCGATGAGGAGAGGGATCGGTATTGTGCGGGTAATGGCCGGGGTCGCGGTCTGCGTCACAGCAGGGCTCGCGAGGGGAGCGGGCGTCAGGGTGGTCGTCAGCGTGCCAGTGGGGGCGGGTGTCTGCCCCAGCGCGATGTTTTGCAGGGTATTTGTCAAGCGTGCGATCTCAAGAGGGGTGTTGCCCGCGTTACGAAAGTTGCCGTTGCCTGGCAGAAGCACCACACTGCCCACACGGTAATCCCGGATCAGCCGTGCGATGTCCGAGTTGGGCCCCACGTCGTTGCCCACGTAGGTAACGAGAAAGAGTTGCCCCACCTTTTCCGCTGGCGTCATCTGAGCCATCAACTGAGTGATGGGGTCATTGGCGCGCTGGGCAACGGCAGGCGCGGGAAACAAGGCGACGAGAAGCGTCACCAAGAGAAACAACGAAATGAAACGGTTGTACTTCAACATAACAAAAGGGCCGTTCTATGAATCTCCTGTCGGAGCAATAGTCTTGGGGTTAGTATAATCGTGAAGTGTCGCAGCGTCAACTCGTTGTTCGCTGGTAACTGTTCAGAGTTAGGGTAAGGGAATTCAGGTAGGGGCGGTAGGGGCAGACTGTTGCAGGGCAGCGAGGCACTGGAGGAAGGGATTGAGATGAGGGGCCGCCCAGGTGCCGAGAAGACTGGCGAGGGTCAGGCGCGTCTTGGTTCCTTGGGGGGAGCGGGTACCACCGCTGATCTTGCGGATAACCACCAGGGGACGGAGGCTGCGTTCCGCCAGGTTGTTATCCTCTCCGCCGGGGATGCTATCGGCAGGCAAGCCGGGCACCAAGACGAACTGGAACAACTCCTCCTGATGGCGCAGCAGCCGTTTCGCCAGCGCCCAACAAGGATGGGCGGCATCAAAGGCGTTGGAACCAGCCGAGGTAGGCTTGCTGGCATTGCGCTGCGGTGGGTGCAGCCTGGGTAGCGAGCCAGGTCTGAGCCTCGTCGTAGGGTTGGCGCACGGCCTCAGCCCACTCCTGCACGTCAGGCCGTACGGCTGTTCCTCCTTGAGTTGGTGGAGGTCCCGCAGAAGATGGGCCCAGCAACGCTGATGCCGCCCAGGAATCAGATTGCCAAGCCAAGGCTTGACTTGGTAGGCGGCATAGAAGTCGCTCACTAACACGCCCCGAAAGTCCGCACCTAACAGACCTTTTGCCACATGGTGACTCCGGCTGGCCGAGTATTCGGAGTAGCGAACCACCTCAGCTCCCGCCGTCGCTGTTACCCAGACAAATCCATTCTGTCCATCTTCTCGCCACCCCGTTTCGTCCTGGTGCACGACCGGCTCCCCACGTACCTGGGCTACTAACTTGCCTGCCTCCCCCTGCAACTGCCGCCGCACCCCATGGGCCAACGCCACGATCTCCCCCACACTCAGCCGCAACCGGTGCAGGGTCTCCATCTAGGCCTGTATCTGCCGCACCCCCAGCCGCAAGGTCGTCCGCAGGTAGGCCACCAGGCTGGCGATCCCCACCCCTAGCC
>JADYZS010000204.1 GCA_020853075.1 Anaerolineae bacterium
GTGAGCAGCATGAGGAGTAAGGTGGAGCACCAAAGCGAGAAAGAGGCTACGGATGAGCACGAGCATCATGAGGTGCGCCACGCAAAGACAGACACATCGCCCTTCTGAAAGACCGGCGAGCCGTACAGGGTCTGCATCCGGCCCAGCCAGGAATCACCCTCCGGCTTATAGACTACCAAGTACACCGGGCGCGCCAGGCTCGCCAGATACCTCTGCTCAGAACTATCTATCGGCTCCCCGGAGATCAGCCGCACCGCTATCTCAGCCCGCATCTTGGCTTCCGAACTTGCCACTACCATGTAGTGGCCGCTCTCCGCAGTGAATAGCGTCCGGCCTGTCAGGGCAGGAAACTCTGCGATGTTCCCGGCCATGGCGATACGGCTGCGAGGATCAAGGACAAAGACCGCGTCGGTGGCGGTCTCGTCTTGCGCCCACCTATAGAGAAGGGCCAGGTCGGAATCTTGGGGGAGGCGCGCGAGGCGTGGATGCGCGAAATCGGCGGGCAAGGGAGGGCGATTCCAGTAGGCAGCCAGCAACACCGCCACCGTAGGCAAAAAGACCGCCGCAATAGCAACAGCGCGCCGCGGGCTGGCCGTCGCATACTCGCCGCCTGGCATCCTGCGCAAAATGCTCCCGGCGGCAGGCACCGCCAGCAGAACCACCGCGGCGTGAAAGAAGTTTGACTGGTTCGCGGAGGGCATGACGATGACAGCATCACTGGCAAGGAGCAGAGCGGCAGCCACCAACAACATTCCCAGGAATCGCCGTCTCTCTCCCAGCGCCCGGACAAATCCCAGCCAGGCGAGAAGCCCCAGAAGAGAGAGGCTCAGAGCCGACGTAATCAGGTGTCGCATCCCTGCGCGGGAGAACAGCCCCAGGCTCATCTCGCTGTCACTGGGGTTAAGGAACAAGTGATAATACGTCGGCGAGGCAACCAGGATTCCTATCACAATTGCCAGGCCGGCGACGATGATCGGCTTAGTGCCCCGGATAGAGAGTGTCGCGCGCGGCCCACCGGAGGCAAGGCGTTCCCACAGCCAGTAACCTGCCAGGCCGGCCAGCAAGGCTCCGCCTGCGGCGATCCCGACGATGGGGCTGAAGGCCGTGGTGAGCGCAGAAGCGACGGCGACGGCGGCCCAGGCCCTGGGCTTGCCATCTCGCAACGCCCATTCCAGACAGAAGATGAGAACCAGAAGGCCCGCCAAAGAAACAGGCCGCGCTGTCACGTTCAGGAAGAAATTGAGCAGAGGGCCGTAAAGGCCGCCGAAGTCCTGGTAGCGAATCAGGGAATAGAGCGGATGCACCACTCCCCAAAGATAGTTAGGGTCATCGTTCAGCACCTGGCGCCCGTGCCGGACAACCTCACGGATAGCGAAAAGAAACCCAAAGGGGTTAGTCCCGGCAACGACCAGATAACCCAGCAGAATTCCGGCCAAGTCGCTGCGGAATAGCCTGCGGCCCAGACCCACTGCTACGACCATCAATATCCCCGTGCCGAGCAAGATAATCGCCTCAAGAGAGTAGAAGATATTCCACCCCAACAGGCGCGTGATTTGCGCCGCCAGAAACTGGAAGAACCAGTAATAGGGAAGAGGCTGGCCCGCGAAAAAGGGGTTCTCAGGAGGGAAGGCGATGGGCCTGGAACCTAAGAACTGCCCCGCGATGGCCGAGTGGATGAACCCGTGAAAGGATACGAGGGTGCGCGGGCTATTGCGGTGCACGGCCCAGATCAACAGCATCCAGAAGGCTGCCGCGCCCAACGGTATCCCCCAAGCCCGCAGCAGCGACTCTCGCCCGCGCACCCTGCTCTGCTCCAACAAACCGACATGCGTAACGGCCATGCTACTCTCCTATCCTCGCCTTCGCCTCTGCTTTATCTGAAACACCTGCGGCTGCCATCATATCGGCGAGTTGTTGCAGCAATTTCTTGACCACGATCCTGCCCTCCGGCGTGTCCACCAAGTCATGGTTTTCCTTCGGGTCCGCGCGCCAGGCGTACAACTCCGCGCGGCCTGTATCTGACAGGATGAAATGCCACTCGTCCGTCACCAGCGAACGCAGGCTGTGGGCCGCCGCGGGGTAGTGGGGGAGGCCGCCACCTTTCCGGCTCACTTCCGCAAGGACCGGCTCTCGGGGCCCGTTGTCCGCGTTACCGGACCACAACTTCGCCAATGACTTGCCTGGAAACGCTGGCGAGGCCGTAGAGCCGAACAGATCCATAATGGTAGCGGGAATCTGGTGCAGGCTCACGATGGGCGAAACCCTCACGTTGGCGGGAATCTTGCCGGGCCAGGAGAAGATCAACGGCACGTGGAGGGTCTCCCAATAGAGGCTGTTGCCGTGTCCGAAGAGATCGTGGTTGCCGAACGCTTCGCCGTGATCGGAAGTCACGACGACCAACGTGCTTTTATCCAGGCCCCTCCGGGCCAGTTCGGCAAACAACGCGCCCAACTGGTGGTCAAGATATGCCAGAGTGCCATCGTAGCCGTTGGTCTCCATCTGTGCCTCTTCCGGCGTGACTATCAGATTGCGCCGAAAGGCATTGGCCTGAAATTGAAAGTTGATGACGTCGCCTCGCGCGACCTTATTCGAGAACTGCGTCTGGAAAGGTTCCTTCGTCAAGTAGGGATCATGCACGTCGTTATAGTTGAGAAACGCGAAGAAGGGGCGCCCATCCCTGCCATCCACCCAGCGCAGAAACTCTTGATTCACCCGTTCAGCGTTCTTGCGGCCAGGGATGTCAAAGTAGCCCAGGCGCGGCAGGATGGTCAGTGCCGCTTTCCGGCCATACACCGTGCGCATGGCATCGTCGGCGAGGGAGTCGCCATAGACCTCAAAGCGACTGAAGCCGCGTTTCAGACCCCATTCGGGGGATACGTAGGACGTATTCGCCGCAAAAGCCGCCGTGCGGTAGCCTTGCCTGGCTAACGCTTCCGCCAGCGTGGGGTATTTTCTGTTCAGAGGCATCCCCCAGTCGGCTTCATGCTCATGGGGGAAGCGGCCGGTGAACAACGAAGCGTGGGAAGGGAGGGTCCAGGAGGTATTGGCTACGGCATACTCAAAGAGGACACCGCCCTGGGCGAGCCGATCCAGGTTGGGCGTAGTGAGCCGGTCATAACCGTAAGCGGAGAGGTGATCCGCCCGTAGCGTGTCCAGAACGATAACGAGGAGATTGGGCGCTCCCGCCTGGGCTTCAGGCAGACCAGCCAACAACGAACGTTCACGCCACCCTTCCCATTGGGCCCCCATCGTCCCCACTACCAGCGCCACCCCTGCCAGAGGGACCACGGTACGGCGGAAGAACCCACGCAGGCGCTGCTCGTGATTCCGCAGCCGGCGGCCAACCTCGGCGGCGATGCCCAGGCTCAGGATGAGCGATGCCGACTGGGGCAATTTGCCAGTGACCATCAGGAGGCCGAAGAGAGTCACACAGCCGTAGAGAGCCAGGAGGAGCCATGAATCGGGCTCCCTACCCAACACCCCAACCAGCAGCGAGAAGCCAACCCCCATCACGAGGAACAGGATAAGGTTCAGGGCAGGCGCGATCCACAGGATCTCCGCCGGGACCCGCAGAGCAAAGCCCGGTATCTGGCGCAGGAAGTTCGCGACGATACCTTCCAACAGGCCGCTTATCAAGCCAAACCATACGCTAACCAGCAGGATGCGCCTGCTGCCCTTGAAACGACTTATGAGATTGTTAAGGTCTTTCATAAAGAACTGTCTGAATCCTAAGTGCCTCTATCTTCTTTACGACGTTGTAACTCTGGATGGCATCCGCGATCTCCTCGGTCATGCCGACGCCAGGGGTGGATACAAACCAGACTCTCGCATCGGGACGTTGGGCAACCTCCGCGCGGTAGTTTCCACCCACAAGATCATAGCGGCCTGGCTTGAGATAGTAAAAGATGGGTGTTATGACCCAATGGCGACGAACGAAGATAAGATCGGAGTCTTTGATCTCTGGGACCCACTCTTCGGCCAAACCCTTGTAGTCGGTAGGAGAATGTAGTCTTTGGTCATGGTGCAGAATGCTCAAGGAATGGACCATCACGAGAACCAACACGGCAGCCACCAAATACACTCGCCGACGGAAGAGCGATAGTATTCCTCTTGATAGAACGATCAGCAGGTAGGGTGTGAAGAGGAGCGCGCCCCGCGACGCGTAAATGGGATTAAATAATGAGACACCTACCACCAACGTCACTGGCAGGATCGCAAGGAGCGAGACCAAAGAGCCTGCGTCAGCCAGCAGAGCCAGCCTGCGATTCTGGAGAACGCCCGTTTTTAGCACGAGGGGCCAATATCGCCTAAGCAAAAAGTCGGCAAACAAGAGAAACAGGGGAATAGCACTGGCAGCAACGGCTATCTCGGTTACACCAGGGCCCCAATCCTGGAGACTCGCGGCAAACACCAGAATGCTGAGGAACGCCCCGACGCCAGACAGAATCATGATAAACGGTGGGGGGCCACCGGCAACGAGGTCTTCAGTCGCGCGACTTCCCTTTGACACGAGACCTCGCCCAAGGAGAAACACGGCAACCAAAACCAACAGAAAGGTTGCATAAGGAGGGACAAACGTGCGCGGGGTTGATAAAGGCTCCGACTCAAACAAGAACCCGAATTGAAGGAATTGACCAACACCCAACACAAGATCCGTCCCAAGATATGAGGGTCTTTGGCTTTGCACAGCGGCAATAGCCAGAATAGGACTCGCCAAGATGAGAATGAAGAGTTGTAGTCGCAGCAGCGCGGGTGTTGCCGTCTTTTTAATACAACTCCGTACGAAGGCGTAGACCATCTGAGCGAACAGGATCGGCCAGAAATAATACTCGGTAGCCAGGCCGACGACTGAAACCGCCACGTAGAGAAACTGCAAGGTGCGCTGCCAGGTGCTGCGCTTATCCACGACGAGTAGAAGCACCGTTGACAAGAGGCCCAGGAAGCAAGCCATAGCGTACATGCGGGCCTCTTGGGACCAAAATATTTGATGCCCGTTAAGGGCCAACATCCCCGCCGCCAGGAGCCCCGTCCATTTGTCTTGCGCCAGGTTGCCAAGAACATAAATCAAGAGAATGCTTGCCGCGCCAAACAATACGGACGGGAGCCGCAACGCGAAAATGCCGGCGCCAAAGAACTTGGTCCAACCTAGCATCAACATATAGTAGGCGGGAGGGTGCACATCCAGGGCGACTGTTCCTCCTATTACCTTGAAGAGAGTGAAACGCGGCGAAGGATCGGCGAGACCATAGGGGAGATCAATGCCCGGTACAAATATCTCCGGATGGGAGATCGTGCTTTCTTCCAGGCCGTGCAGGCGAAGCACAATGCCTATGAGCGTGACCACACTCAGTACGGCAATGACAATCCATCGTCGTTGCACGATGCCGATCCCACGGAGTACACCCACCTTCCCCCAGGCAAGTGATGCGGTTGGGGAAGGTGTCGTTCCCTCGGCAGACTCTATCAGCCTATAGCCCATCAACTAGCCACCTTCTTGCTCTGTCCTACTGCTTCAACCTGTAGAAAGTGAAATATCGGAAGACCCCTTGATCGCTCAACTTGACGCTGACGAGTTCATAGCGATTGTGGAAATCAGGGTCGGCCCAGATCTCATTCTCGGACTTGCGGACCAACTTCTGAGCCATTTCGGCCTCGGTCAGCGGTTTGGGCAGAACCGCCACGTTCCCCATGAGGATGTAGTCGGGCGACCGCGAAAGAACATACTTGCCATCGCCTTTTTCGTGTCCGGCCCGACCTGTGCCCATGGCGACGTCCTTGACGTGCGCAATATGCAGGTCGTTCAAGCCCAGCATGTCAATCACCTTCAGGTCCATGTAATAGCCGACAGCGCCGGCCGGGGTGGCGGCAACCACCGCATCCGGCGGAGCATTCGCTTCCAACCATTTTGCTGCAATGGATAGGCGATCCACGAAGTAGTTGTCAAACCAGAGATAAGGGTGATCGCTGCCCAGGCCAGGGAAACTGAGTTCCGATTGGGGTTCATACCACCGATAAGATGCGCGGAACGGCAGCACCAGCAGAGTCTGACGTCCTGTGAATACGAAAGACACAACGAGCAAGAGCACCACCGGCAGGACCAACCCCCGGCCTGCCGCCGCGGGCACGCGCTGCCGAGCCCACCGATACCCTTCTACGATCCCTTCCTGCACCAATAGATAGATGTGGGGAGTTACCGGCACGACGAACCTGTAGAACCCCAACCCATCTCCCCCGACATAGACGACGTAGGCAAGGTAACATACCACCTGGAGAATGAGAAGGTTTAACCACTTTCCCCGGTTTTTCCTGAGCAATATAGGAAGGGCGAGGAGAAAAACGAATAACCCGTACCCCCTCCCATAGTTCAGCAGGTAGCGTGCCCCCCGTATGTCTTGCTGGATGCCGGAGCCGACTTTGGCATAGAAAGTGTTGGGAAGGAGTTGCCCATAATAGTTCAACCGCCAGGCAAAATAGGGAACGTAGATGATCGCAAAGGCCAGGAGCCACCACGCGCTGCGCCGGTTGATAAGCCCCCTGCCTGAGCGGACCTCCGTCACGGCCAGGTGGAGCGTCGTAACGGCGAAGAACAAGAGCCCCTCCGGGCGGGCCAGAGCAGCGAGAGCAAAGAGAACCGGCGCAAGGAGGGCCTTCTTGTCTCCCCCTGGTGGGTGAACGTAGAGGTAGGATGCCGCGAACACCAGAAAGGTGAAGAGGATCGTCTCTAAGCCGCTGGTGGACCAGGCCACGAACGCCGAGTTCAGAGCCAGAAAGGCACCGCCTATCAAGCCGGAGAGACCGACCTCCCTATGGGCCGACCACGACGATAAGATGACGAAAACGATGATGGCAACGCCAAAGAGGATACCGAGCACCTGAGCAACCGGCAGCAAATCCAAGCCAGGATTAAACCAGTTGAAGGCACCCAGAAGCATAGCCCACAGAAAATTGGTGTAGCCTTCCACCCGTTCGCCGGGGTTATAGACCAGGCCGTGCCCATGCACGAAGTTCTTGACGTAGCGGAAGGTGATGAAACTATCGTCTATCACGAAGTTGACCGCCAGAGCGTGCCAGACGTAGGCAACCAACGTCACGAAACCAAGCGCGTAGATCGCCAGAGCGCGACGCGAACCTGCCAGCGGCCCTACCTGCATGGAGAGACGGTTCGTATACACTCAGATCCCCTTAGAATGGCTATCACCAACCGTTTGCTTTGATGAAATCGGCGATGGCTTCGGCCACGACCTCGTGCCCTTGGGCGTTCCAGTGCCCGTCATCCGGGAAATAGACGAGTTCGCCCTGGGCTGCGGCTTCTTTCAGGGGGGGCGTCAGGTCAAGGTAGGCGATGCCCTGGGCCGTGGCCCACTCTTCCAGCCGGGCGGGAAGGTCGTTCGGCTGCCACGTTCTGCCATAGCCATCTTCGGGAAACTCGCAGAAGTCGTGGTAAACCCGGAATTTCGTTGGGATGAAGGCCACGAGGAACCTGACGTCATTGTCCGCGGTGAGCCGGTGCGCATCGGCAAGCACCTTCTCTACAGTCCCCAGACTCGCCAATTCTTGATCCGATAGGGGAACACCGGGATAGGCGAAATAGATGGTCTTTCCGTCTTCGCTGCGGCTGCGGGTGAAGTGGCAAGACCGTCGGCGACCCTCGTCGCGCGCGGCAGCGTCTCGGGTGGGATTCGGTATGGCAATACTCGTCAGCATCAGAAGAGCGTTCCTGGTAAAGGACCGTGCTTTGAAGCTATGCATCTCCGCCACATACCTTGTCCACTCCTGCATGAGACCATCATACCTGGATACGTCTAAAAGGTCATTCCCTTCAAAGAACAGCCAGACGACGACTTCCGGTGTCAGCGGCAGTCCAAATCGCCGCAAGACAATCAACATTTGTTGGGGGCCGTAGCCGCTTTGACCCAGGTTTGCTACCTCTACCTTCAGGAGACGAGCCATCTGTGTGGTGAGTAGTGCGTCTTGAGCCACCAATCCGGCTTCCAGAAAAGAATCGCCGAGAACGACAACCGGGGCTTGCGTGATCTCGTGGTCGTTGCGGAAGCCGCGGCTATCGTACTGCGCGTCGATGGGGTAGCGCCGGTTAGCTGGTATCCCCAGCCAGCCCACAAGATCGCCGGCCGTATTCCCAACGATTCTCTGGCCGGGCCGGCGGATATGCGCGAGTTCACTATCCATCTGGTTCCGCGGGTCTTCCCAGGGCTTGATGCGGGTGAAGAGAACGCTCTGCGGCGGCGAGATGATCAGACGGTAATCCAGGATGCCCAAGAGGGCCGGCAACTCCAGGATACCTACCACCATGACGAGGCTTACCGTAGAGACGGTGGCGTTAATCACCTTGCCCCGCATTGCCTCGCGGCTCAAGGCGAAGTAGATCCCCCAGAGAAGCGCATAGGAAACCGCCACCAGCGCCACGAATTTTCTGATGGAATAAAGGCCGAAGACCTTGTCCGCAGAGGGGGCGCCGGCCAGAAGCCACCAGAGGAACCCGATGGCGAGGAGGCAGAGCGCGGCCAGGCCAAAGCGAACGTATCTGGAAAGAGGGGCCACGAATAAGAACCGAGCGCGCGACCTTGCTAACATGTTATTCACGACTCCATCTTGAATGCGACACGCGCTGACCACGGCCATCAGGCGCGCCGAACTCTACAAGGGGACGGAAAAGTTCCCAATCTTCCGCAGGAACCAAGTCTCTGATACGCGGGCCAATTTCTCTCACGACCCTCTCTCCTTCGGGCGTAGCGGCCAGGTTGTTCAGTTCCTTCACATCTTCGCGCGTCCGGTAGAGTTCTACCTTGCCTTCCTCGTGCAGAATCAGGTGCCAATCCGAAGTCACAAGCGACACAATCGCCCCCCTCCTGCCCAAAGGACGATCAGGTTCGGAGCGAACGCCCCTGGGTGAACTGGCGAAGGCCCAACCATCAGAGCACGGGATCTCCGCAGACTCTGCCGTCCAACAAGGAACAAGCGTCTTCCCCGGAAACGACGATTCGGAACGCAGCCCCACCAGATCCATCACGGTCGCCGGTAGCGCTTGCAGGCTCACCACCTCGGACACCCGCAGCCCCGCCGGTATCTTTGCAGGATAGCGAACAATAAAGGGAACGTGGAGAACATCCTGATACAGATCGTAACCGTGCCCATAAAGCCCGTGGTCGCCAAAGGCATCCCCATGATCCGACGTAATGATGACTATCGTATCATCCATCAGTCCAAGAGCCGTGAGCCTGGCGAAAAGATTCGCCAGTTCGGCATCCAGGTAAGTCAGCGAGGCGTCATAGCCATCTACCTCGGCCTGGATTTCCTCTGGGGTAAGGCTCCTCTCTCCCGTAAAATTGTTTGGAAAGAGCAGAGAGTTGAAGCGATCTCCCCGTACCGGACTCTCAGTGAAGGTCGTGTTGTAGGGGGAGGGAGCGATGTGCGGATCATGTACATCCATATAGTTGAGGAAAGCGAAGAACGGCGTACCGCGATGGGCCTGTGCCCACGTCAAGAACTCCTGGTTGACTTCGTTTGCATGCTTCCGCCCCGGCACGTCGTAGTAACCCAGTAAGGGCAACTGGCTCAGGAGTAACTTGCCGTAAAATGTCCGATAGACCATGTCGGCGGGTGAACTGAAATAGATCTCAAAGTGGCCGAAACCGCGCGCAAGCCCTGAGGCGGGAGTAACGAAGTAGGTGTTGGCCGAAAAGCCTGCCGTCGCGTAGCCACGCGCATAGAGCCCCTCGGCGAGCGTCGGGTAGCGAGTATCCAGCGGCCTTCCCCCTGCGCCATGTTCATGGGCATAACGTCCGGTAAAGAATGTGGCGTGGGAAGGGAGCGTCCAGGGCGCGTTCACATAAGCCCTCTCAAATAGCACGCCCTCTCTGGCAAACTGGTCTATGTGAGGCGTAGTAGGTCTTGCATACCCATAGGCAGAGAGACGATCTGCCCGCAAGGTATCCAAAACAATGAGCAGAATGTTGGGACCCTCAGGTTGATCCAAAACAGGATGCAATCCCGAAGGAGCCACGTCGCGCGCACCGAAGGTGATACCCGCCAAACTTGGTAAAGCAAGGAACACGGCGAAAAGAGCAACGCTGCGAGCGAGGAGGGCGCTGTTCACCCTCCGTTGCGCTGAGACCCTCCGAAGCAGTTCCAGGGTCAACCCTGTCGCCAGCAATACAGCAGCAAAGCGATGCACTCTTCCCGACGCGAGCAGAGGCCCATAGATCGCCAACCAGCCAAAGACTGCATAACCGACGAGGTCCAAAGGTAGCCGGCGCACACCGCGAGCCAGAACCGCCGCGAGGGAGCCGAGCACCATGAACAGAATACCGTTGAGAACCGGAGCAATCCAGAGGATCTCCGGCAGGAGGTCTTGCTTCCAACCGAGGTTACCGGGCACAATGCTGAAGATCCAGTAAATGATCCCTTCAGCAAGGCCACTAATCAGACCGAGACGAGCGGCAATGGAGAGAAGTCTGAAATATGTCTCACGCCAGGGCCGCTCCGGCTGATTGAGGGCAGCGATGCGCGTACTCCAGTTATGAGAAGCCCGCTGGCCTGCGGGCGTTGCCAGCCCAACCCCGCCCAGGAGAAGGACGATTCCCACCACCAGCAGCGCAATTTGAGCCTTGCCTAAGCCCGCCTGATCACCTATACCTACCAGATCAGCCGCGAAGACTACTACAACCGCTCCTAAACCTGACCCTACGAGGAGAGCAGGCAAAAACCATTTGCTGTTAACAATGCGAGGTCCCACCAGCACAAGCCTCCCGACAGAGTATAACCACGCCGATATCTGCTCTGAACAGGGGGCCCCGCACTATTCAGAAACATGCAGTGACAACTCCGTTAAGCCAAATACGACCATCAATCGCCGGACGGCAACGTCTCGTCCATCCTTGCCATCAACTCCATCACCACCTGCTGGCCTTCCGGTGTACCGGCCAGGTTGTTCAGTTCCTGGGGATCATCTCTCACCCGGTAGAGTTCTGCATCGCCTTCCGCGTACAGGATCAGGTGCCATTCCGCCGTGGACACCGACCTCTGTCCGACGCGCCTTCTGGAGCCAAATTTGGACTCGGGGACGGTGCTGGGCGAAGCATCCGAGAAGGAGAAGTCACCGGCACAGGGTTCGTCTGACCGGCCCTGTGCCCAACAGGTGGCCCAAGACCGGCCTGGGAATGGCTGCTCTGCTCCTCGCCCGATCAGGTCCATCACCGTCGCCGGGAGTGCCTGCAGGCTCACCACGTCCGGCACCTGTAGCCCACCGGGGAGTGCCCTAGGGTAGCGGATGATGAGCGGGACATGGAGCAGTTCGCGATACATGCTGTTGCCGTGGCCGAAGAGACCGTGAGTGCTGAAGGCTTCGCCGTGATCCGACGTGATAATAACCACAGTGTTATCAAGAACGCCTAGAGCGGCGAGCCTGTCAAAGAGGTTCCCCAGTTCGGCATCCAGATAAACCAGCGAGGCGTCATAGCCGTCTATTTCGGCTTGAATCTCTTGCGGTGAGAAGGGCCTTCCTCCCGTAAAGTCGTGGGGATAAAGCACGGTGTTGATCCGGTTTCCCCGCGTAGGCTGGTCGGTGAATCGGGTCTGATAGGGAGGCGGCGCAAGATAAGGATCGTGAACTTCAAAATAGTTTAGGAAGGCAAAGAAAGGAGCATCCTGCTTTTTTCCAACCCAACTCAGGAATTCTCGGTTGACCTCGGCGGCACGCTTTCGCCCCGGCCTGTCGTAGTAGCCCAACAGGGGCAAGCGATCCAACAAGAAATCGCCGTAAAAGGTGCGGGCCACCATGTCGGTAACGGAATGATAATAGACTGCAAAGTGCTCAAAACCGCGTTTGAGGCCCGTAGCCGGGGTCACGTAATAGGAGTTAGCCGAGAAGCCGGCTGTGGCATAACCTTGCAGGTACAAAGCCTCGGCCAGAGTCGGATAGCGGGTATCCAGGGGCTTCACGCCCGCGCGATGCTCATATCCATACCGGCCGGTAAATAACGTGGCATGAGAGGGGAGTGTCCACGCTGCCGTAGCGTAGGCTTTCTCAAACAGCACTCCCTGCTGCGCAAGCCGGTCTAGGTTGAGAGTGGTCGGTCTGGCGTAACCATAAGACGACAGATGATCTGCCCGCAAAGTATCCAGGACAACCAGCAAGACGTTGGGAGCCTTAGATTGGGCAACAGATTCGCGCGTCCCCGAAGGAACTGTCCGGGGTACACCGAAGGCCAGACCTGCCACGCTCACCAAGACAACCGCTGCCGCCAAGAAAGCGAGGCTGCGGGCGAGAAAGGCATTTCCCGCCGGACGCCGGGCCATCGCATACTGGATAAACTGGACAACCAACCCCGTTGCCAAC
>JADYZS010000205.1 GCA_020853075.1 Anaerolineae bacterium
CCTGGTGGACGCTCACGGGTTGACCGCATTCAGCGGTGCGGTGGATCACGCCGTTGCCAATCTGGCCTTCCCAGCAGGGCCACTGGTCACCGTCACGGCCTCTCGTGTCACGGAACAGAAGGTCAGGTCCATTGAAGTAACGACCCTTGAAGCCTATTTAGAAAGCGACCTGTTGAACAAGACGATCTTATCGCACCGCCACACCACCGGCCAATATCTGAATCACCATCAACGCGGCGTCAAGTATCGTCAGGAAAGCATTATAGAGCGTATCCACGTGCCGACGTTTGAGCCTCTGTTCCTGGAACTTGAGCACTTCGTGGATTGTGTGCGGAAAGCGCAAAGTCCACGGGTCCCGGTCACCGAGGCCGTGAAGGCGCTACGTCTGGCGCTGCTGATCCGTCATGCCATCCACGAGCGCCTGGTTGACTTGAGCCACGCCAGACCGCTGCAATACGAAATCGCCCAACCGACCTGGGCAGGGGTTTCAGGCTGACGGTCAGGAGATCGTGATGGATCTCTCCATCGTAGTGCCGTGCTGCAACGAAGTGGACAACGTGCCCAAAATCCGGGATGAACTATTCCCTGTCGTGACCGCGCTCGCCGAAGGCCAGACGGTGGAAGTGATCTTCGTGGACGATGGGAGCACCGATGATACGTGGCAAGCCCTGATGGACTCTTTCGGCAGCATGAGCGGGCCACGAGTGTGGGTGCGCATTGAACGCCACCCGATGAACAAGGGGCTGGGGGCGGCCCTGCGTACCGGCTTCGCCGCCGCGCACGGCGAGGTAATCGTAACCACCGACAGCGACGGGACCTATCAGTTCTCCGAGATTCCTACGCTGCTGGCCTGCCTCACGCCCGACGTGGACGTGGTGACGGCCTCGCCCTATCACCCCCAAGGAACAGTCGTGGGCGTCCCGCCTTATCGTCTCATTCTCAGCCGAGGGTCTTCAACCATCTATCGTCTCCTGGTTGATCGGCGGGTGCATACGTACACCGCCTTGTTCCGGGCCTACCGGCGGAAGGTGGTAGAAGCCGTCCCCTTTGAGTCTGATGGCTTCCTCGCCGGCACCGAGTTGCTGGTCAAGGGGATGCTCATGGGGTTTCGGGTCGCCGAATATCCGGCTGCGCTCTACTCGCGGGTTGCCGGCACGTCTAAAGCAAAACTGATGCGCACCCTGCGCGCTCACCTCAGATTTCAGGCACGGATTCTATTGCATCGCCTAGACCTGGTCCCCTATGCGGGACTACGCAAGGTAACAGGAGACCAACCATGAGCCTCGCAAGCCTCATCACCAGGAGGAAATCACGCATGACTTTAGCGATCACGTACATTCTGATTAGCGTTCTGGCCGGTGCCACCGGCCAGGTTTTGTTGAAAAAGGGTATGGGAAGCATGGGGCCTTTAACCCTGGGCCTGAGCCAACTGGGCGGCATCTTGTGGCGCATCGCAACCAACCCTTATGTCATCATCGGCCTCTCACTCTATGCCGGTGGCGCGCTTTTCTGGCTGGCCGCCCTGTCGCGCGTGGATCTGAGTTACGCATACCCTTTCGCCAGCCTCAGTTACGTGATCATGCTGGTCGCGTCCTGGCAGCTGTTCAACGAGAACATCACGCCGCTGCGCTTGCTAGGCACGTTGGTTGTGTGTGCAGGTGTTTTCCTGATCTCCCGAAGTTGACCTAAACGGATGTATAACGACTGGCAAAGCGAAACGTCATGAAGATCGTATCGGTTGTGGGAGCGCGACCAGAGTTTATCCAGGCCGCGCCGGTCAGCCGGGCCTTGCGGGCGAGCCACCAGGAGATCCTGGTGCACACCGGACAACACTACGATTATCAGATGTCGCAGACCTTCTTTGACGAGTTGGGCATCCCCGCGCCTGATTTCAACCTGGAAGTGGGGTCGGGCCCGCACGGCCAGCAGACGGGGGAGATACTGGCCCGCCTGGAGCGGGTGCTGGTGAAGACACAGCCCGACCTGGTGATTGTGCGGGGGGATACCAATTCCACAGTGGCCGGAGCCTTAGCCGCCAGCAAGATGCAAATCCCTATGGCGCACGTTGAGGCAGGAGAGCGTAGTTTTGACCGCCACATGCCGGAGGAGATCAACCGCCTGGTAGCCGATTGCCTGGCCGATCTGCATTTCTGCGCCAGCCGGGTCGCCGTGCAGAACCTCGCCGCTGAAGGCATCACAGCCTCGGTGCATTGGGTGGGAGACGTCATGCTGGACGCGCTCCTCCAGAACCGCCCCCTCGCCCGCCGCAAGTCTGACGTGCTGGCACGCCTGGGGCTCACGCGCGGCGCGTATGCCCTCGTCACCGTGCACCGCGCGGCCAACACAGATGACCCTGCCCGGCTTCGGCAGATCGTCCAGGCCCTGAACAGCGTGCCGGAATCTATCGTTTTCCCGGCACACCCGCGCACCAGAAAGGCCCTGGCCGGGCTTGACGCGGAATTGGCCGCCCACGTCCGGCTGCTAGAGCCTGTGGGTTACTACGACATGATGATGCTGGAAGAGAACGCGCGCCTCATCGCCACCGATTCCGGGGGCGTGCAACGCGAAGCCTATTTCCTCGGTATCCCCTGCCTGACATTGCGCGAGGAGACAGAATGGATCGGGACGGTAGAGGCCGGCTGGAACAGGTTGGTCGGCACCGAACCGACACGGGTGCGCGAAGTGTGGTTCAACTTCGCGCCGCCCGCGGAACATCCGGCCATCTTCGGCAACGGCGAAGCCGCGCAACGCATCGTGCACATTCTGGAGAGCAACCCTGTGACCTTCGGCCTGCCGCGCGGGCACGATAGGGCCAAGAGCGAGGCGAACGCGTTAGCAATGGGGATGAGCCTGTGAAGGTCGGCATCATCGGCGGCGGGATCATGGGGATCAGCCTCGGCTACTTCCTCTCGCAGCAAGGCGCACAGGTTGAGATATTTGAGGCTTCCTCCGTGTTGGGCGGGTTGGCCGGGCCGCTGGTGCTAGGGGATGGCACGCAGGTAGATCGCTTCTATCACGCCATCTTGTCCAGCGACAGCCACCTGCGCCAACTCTGCGCGGAATTAGGGATCGCCGACCAGTTGCGCTTTCGCCAAACCAAGACCGGGTTCTACTATCAAGGCAGGATCCACTCCATGAACAACGTGGTGGAGTTCCTGCGCTTTCCACCTTTGGGTTGGATAGACAGGTTCCGGTTGGGCCTCACGGTGCTGTACGCGCAGTTTGTGCGAGATTGGCAGAGCCTGGAAGGGATCAGCGTAGAGGAGTGGCTGCTGCGCTTGAGCGGCAGAGGGACCTACGAGAATATCTGGCGGCCCATGCTCAGGGCCAAGTTTGACGGCGGTTTTGACCACATTCCGGCGACCTGGATTTGGTCACGCCTGGTGCGCATGAAATCTACGCGCGGCGGGGCCAGCCAGAAGGAAGAGGCGGGACACCTCATCGGCGGCTACGCGACACTCATCAAGGCGATGGCCGCGCGCATAGAGGCCGCGGGCGGCAAGATACACCTGCGTTGTCCCGTGCAAGAGGTGGTCATTGAGCAGGGGCGCGCGCAGGGTGTGCGCCTGGGGAACGAGGTACGCCCCTTTGACGCGGCCGTGGTGACTTTGCAGACGCCGCTCTTCCGGCGGCTGATCCCCGCTGCCGGCCAGGAGTATCACGATTACCTCGGCGAGACCGAATACCTGGGCATCATCGCTCCCCTCCTCGTGCTGGATGGCCCCCTGACCGGCTACTGGACGCTCAACATCACCGAAGATCGTATTCCCTTTACAGGCGTCATTGAGACAACGGCGTACATTGACCCGCAATATGTGGGGGGCCATCACCTGGTCTATCTGCCCAAATACACGGCTCCCGGCAGCCGCTGGCAACAGATGACCGATGATGAAATCAAGACAACCTGGCTCCAGAATCTGCAAATCATGTTTCCCGATTTTGACACGCGCCGGATTCGTTACTTCCTAGTGCACCGTGAGCGCTACGTGGAACCGCTGCACCGGCTCAACTCAACACATCTCATTCCTCCGGTGAAGACACCGGTTAAGAATCTATATCTGGCTACCACAGCCCAGATTTACCCGGCGCTGACCAATGGCGAGTCGGTCAGCCGCCACGCGCGCCAGTCGGCACAGATCATCCTCGGCGAGGGCCCGGTAACAAGCCCAAAGATGGCAGGAGTGCCCCATGAAGTACAGGTCGCCATCGGATAAATCCGACGGCTGGCAGGGGCAAGAAACCTGCAAGGCGGGTTTTTAGGCACTCCGTATCAATGGGCTAATCCATTAGCCGTCGGTTTCTAACCGATGACCGGGTCTAGCGGTATAAGCGGTAGTAAGGATATTGAAATTGAATCGGCGCCAATTCCTGAAACTGGCAGGGGTTGCAGGTGCGCTCACTCTACCCACGTGGGCCGCCTACGACGCAGCGGCAGGATGGATGGGGGAAACCCCGCCTGACGGCGATCCCTACGTTTCAGCAGACGTAATCAAGGCCTGGCCGTCATCGCCGATCGGGGCGAGCCCTATCCTGGTGCTCCTCAACGAACGGGGTGATAATCCCTTCGGCGCATATCTGGGTGAGATCCTGCGGGCCGAGGGCCTCAACTGTTTTCAGATGACCTATCTATCCGGCCTGGATAGCGCCCCTTTGGCTTGGTATGACCTGATCCTCTTATCCGAGGGGCCGCTGGACGGTAGCCAGGTGGAATTGTTGGATAGTTATGTCAAGAAAGGCGGGCGGCTGGTTGCGATGCGGCCTGACGCGCGATTGGCTTCCCTCTTTGGCCTGGCTAGTCTTTCAGGCAGCACCGCCGGAGGCTATCTGAAAGTGGAAGCAAGCCAGCCTATCGCGCAAGGGATTCCCACCGAATCACTCCAATACCACGGCTCCGCAGACCACTATCGCCTGGACGGCGCACAGGCTATCGCCTGGCTCAGCGACGCGGCCAACACGCAGAGCGGTTTTCCGGCAGTCACCATCCACCGCTCCGGACAGGGCCAGGCTGCCCTGTGGGCGTTTGACCTGGCGCGCAGCGTGGCCTACACCCGCCAGGGGAACCCCGCCTGGGCAAATCGGGAACGCGATGGCGAGAACGGCATCCGTACTACGGATATGTTCAAAGGTTGGGTGGACCTGGACCGCATCCACATTCCCCAGGCCGACTACCAACAACGCCTGCTGGCGAACCTCCTCTCCACCCTCAGCCAAGATGCCCGACCGTTGCCCCGCCTCTGGTATTTTCCGGGCAAGGCTCCCGGCGTGTTCATCGCCACAGGCGACTGTCACGGGAACCGCGCTTCATCTATTGAGGATGTGCTGGCCCGTGTAGAACGACGTGGCGGGCACATGTCCATCTATTATACCTTCTATCCAATCAGCGACCTCGGTCGCATGGCAAGAAGGACCGCGTCGCGGGCTATGGCACTTCCTCTGGTGGGGGACGCCTTAGACAGCCGCTTTGCCTCCCCGACACCATCGCAGGTTGCCGGCTGGCGAGCGCGCGGGCATGAGTTCAGCCTGCATCCCTATGTAGAAGAGGGTGTTGACGAAGGATGGCGGTTGTATTGGAAGGAGTTCACCGGCCGGGGGTGTGGGCCGGTATCGCCTACCACGCGCACTCACCGTATCCTTTGGACAGGCTGGGCAGAGAGCGCCCGCCATCAGACCTCTCATGGGATACGCATGAACCTGGATTTTTACCACTGGGGCCCCGCGTTCCGTAAAGAGACGGGCGAATGGGTCTATGGGCATCTCACCGGCAGCGGCCTGCCAATGAGGTTTGTAGATGAGCAGGGGCGCATCCTAAACATCTACCAACAACTCACCCAGTTGGCCGACGACCATTTGCTAGATATCCGCTACAACAGCATGGAATGGGGAGGGCAGGTGAAACTGAGCGCGCAGGCCGCCCTTGAAGTGTCGGAGACGCTCTTAAGCCGCAGCGTGTCCGACCACTGCGCCATCGCCGCCAACTTCCATCCAGACATCTTCTTTATCCATCCCCTTGCTGCCGATGAGAAGTCGTACGCCGCAGAGGCGCAATGGGTAGAAGGCACCCTGGACTATGTAGGTGCACAAGGGATCCCGATCTGGTCGGCGAAGCAGTGGTTGGACTTTACGGAGGTTCGGCACGACGCGCGATTTGAACAGGTGGAATGGCACGCGGTGGCACAACGACTCAGTTTCCGGCTGTCGCCTCGGCAAGCAGCAGATGCCGAATTGTCTGTGTTGGTTCCCCTGCAACACGGAAAGGCGAGAATGGCTCAGATAGAGGTAGATGGGAAGACGGTCAAACACGAACAGCGAACGGTGAGCGGGGTGGCCTATGCCTGGGTCGCCGTGCCGGCCGGTTCGCACCAGATAGCAGCGACCTATGCTTAATCCAAGCAGGAGCCGTTCCATGTTCATTGGGCAGGCTGGGAAGGCGATGTTACGCGTAGTGTCATGGGACAGAATCGTTCTGCTTGTCTCTATTCCGTTCGTGGTATTTCTGTTATTCTACAACCTGGAATACAATCCGCGCCCGTGGCACGACGAGGGAGCACTGCTCTCTGTGTCCAGGACGCTGGTGGAAGATGGCGTGTATGCAGGACGGAGTTCAGACGGCTACCAAACCTTTGGTGCCGTCCAGAGCGTTGGGCCGACGGTGTTGCTCCCGATTGCGCTCAGTTTTAAGTTATTCGGCATTGGCTTGGTGCAAGGGCGAGTGGTGGTGGCCACCTACGCCTTACTTGCGCTTGCCTTACTCTACGTTGTAGGACAAGAGCTGTTTGGACGACGGATTGCCCTGGTTGGAGTTTTTCTTCTTCTCGGCTCACCGGCAGTTGCGTACCTGCTCTTAGGTCGGCAAGTGGTGGGGGATGCACCTGCGCTCGCTTTCTTTCTTGGTGGATGGCTGGCCTGGTCGCGGGGGATACAGACTGGACGACACCAGCATTATCTCATCGCAGGCCTCCTCCTCGGAGCCGCGATGGTGACCAAGAGCCAGTACATCCTCATGGGATTCGGCACGCTCGCCATCCTCGGTCTGCTTGATCTCGTCTTCTATAGGCAGAAGAAAATCGGAGCCTTCTTGATCGTTGGGGTGGTGGCCGGTGTCTGCCTCGTTGCCTGGTGGGGTTGGCAACTGGCCTACTATGGCACTGACACCTTCCGCGAGAACGCCGCCAAGTTGAGTAGCCTTGCAGCCGGCACC
>JADYZS010000206.1 GCA_020853075.1 Anaerolineae bacterium
CTTCCCGTTCGGGCCGCGAGTCCCGGCCCGCCGGCCGTTCGCCCTGGCGTGCCCGCCAGGGCACGGCACAGGGGACGAGACGGTCGGCGTAGCGGGGGAACAAGGAGCAAAGGGGCGAGCAAGGAATGCTCACCCCTTGATGAGTCCTAGCCGCGCGCCCCGTGCTGAACACCAGGCTCCCCTGCGTCACCCGAGAGGGACCGCTTACCGTTGCTGCCTTCCGGCCCTGGCGGGGTTCACAGGCTCTCGCCGCGCAGGACCCAGCGCCGCCCGTGACGCGCGACCGGCTCCATCGTAACCGAGATGCTACGATTTGTCAAACTGTATAATGAGGGTAAGAACAATCCGCCGCTTTGACTTCTGGCCGTATTCGGCTACAATAGGCCACGTTTATCCCGTCGTGTTCGTCATTAGGCCTGCTATGTACCCACTATACTGTGAGGAGTGATACTATGGATGCCCTGTTGATGCACCTGGATGATGATGTGGCTCTCGCGGCCAAGAACCTGGCCGCCGGTCAGATGGTGTACGTCGATGGCCGCGCTGTGACGCTACGCCAACCGATCCCCTTCGGCCATAAGTTTGCCATCCGTTCTATCCCACGCGGCCAACCTGTGCTCAAATACGGCCAACCTATCGGCCGCGCTGTGGCCGATATTGCCATAGGCCAACACGCTCACGTGCATAACGTGGAGAGCCTGCGGGGGCGTGGCGATTGGGAAGCGGGAAGCGAGGCTCCTGTGGTGATGGTAGCGAACAATCATGCTCATCATCTCCAATCTGCCGACGTGGGGGAGCCGCCCACGACCACTTTTCTCGGCTACCGGCGTCAAGATGGGCGCGCGGGGGTTCGCAACCACGTGCTGGTTCTGGCTACCGTCCATTGCGCCAAGACCGTGGTGGACCGCATCGGCCAGATGTTGCCGGAGGTGGTAGCACTGTCTCACGTATATGGTTGTTCGCAACTGGGCGATGATTTGGCGCAATCGCAGCGAGTGCTGGAGGAATTTGCCAGGCATCCCAACGTCGGTGCGGTGTTGTTGATAGGTCTCGGTTGCGAATCTATGCCGACGATAGAAATGGGCGAGAAATTGGCAGCCCTGGGCGTAGTGTCGCAGCGGCTCACCATACAGGAGGAGGGAGGAAGCCGCAAGACCTACGAACTGGGGTTGGGCATTGCGCGTGAATTGTTGCAGGAAGTATCCAGGGCAAAGCGAGAACCGATCCCGCTGTCGGAACTGATCGTTGCCACCGAATGTGGTGGCTCCGATGCCTGGTCGGGTGTAACGGCGAATCCGGCGGTAGGGGCTGCGAGTGACTTGATCGTCAAAGCGGGGGGGACGGTCATCCTGTCGGAAGTGCCGGAATTCATTGGCGCGGAGCATCTGCTGGCGGCCCGTGGCGCCAACGCAGAGGTGGCTCGCCAGATCGTTGCAGCCACGCTGGAATGGGAGGAAAAGGCGAAACAGATGGGCGTGGATATGCGCGGGGCACAGCCGACGCCGGGAAACATAGAGGGCGGCCTGACGACTATTGAGGAAAAGTCGCTGGGGACAATTGCGAAGGGCGGCACCTCGCCCGTTCAGGAGTACGTGGGCTACGCGCGCAGGCTATCTAAACGGGGTCTCGTCATCATGGACACGCCGGGCAACGATCTGGAATCGGTCACCGGCATGATCGCCGGGGGCGCGCAGGTGGTCGTCTTCACGACAGGCCGCGGCTCGCCAACGGGGAGTCCCATCGCGCCGGTCATCAAGGTAGCAACGAACAGCGCCATGTACCGCCGTCTGCAGGACGATATGGATATTGATGCAGGGACGGTCTTAGAGGAGGGGGAATCGTTAGCCAGCGTTGGTCATCGCATCTTTGAGGAGATTGTGGCCGCTGCCAATGGCAAGACGACGGCGGCGGAGGCCTGGGGACATCGCGAATTCGCGATCAACATGATCGGGCCGCGTGTGTAGAGACAAATGTGAAGCGACCCCAGGCGGGGGTGGATGGGAGTCGAACCCACCGTAGCTCGCTCTGCGCGACCCACCACCGGTTTTGAAGACCGGGGAGCCCACCGGGACCCTTCCACCCCCACATACTAGATATTGTGGTTTGTTATTAATATTACACTGTGTGTAGTATTTAGCCTCCCAGGCCCAATCCCATTTACTGCAAAACTACTGCAATTGTGAGCTGGAAGTGCCGTTTTGCCCTGCCTCTATTATACGACTTCTATCCAATTTGTCTATAAGTTGCCGAGGGAATCCCGCGGCCAGCATGGCGACGCTGGCCGCGGCTCCTCCTGCTTTGAGGATGGAGCGACGCGTGATCCGTTTCCTGCCGAACGCATCGTTCTCCGATTCCTTTTCCTACTTGACGCGCAGGCATTCATACTGGGAGATCACCGCCTCGTCCAACTCAACTCCCAACCCCGGCGCGGTGGGGATCGGCATATACCCGCCCACCACTTTGGGCTCCAAAGGCTCGTGGACCAGTTGGTAGAACTTGCTGTCGCGGTAAGGGAACCATTCCTGGATGATGAAGTTTGGTATGCAACAGTCCAACTGGATGGCGGCTGCCGTAGCCACGGGCCCCGCGCAGTTGTGGGGCTGTATGTGCAGATTGTAAGTCTCGGCGTACGTCGCGATCTTCTTCGTCTCCGTGATGCCCCCCGCCAACCCCAGATCGGGTTGCAGGATGTCAACTACCTGCTCCTCAATGTATTGCCGGAACCCGTAGCGGGTGTAGAGCCGTTCGCCGGCGGCGATGGGAATATCCACATTCTCGGCCACTTTCTTCATACAATCCACATTGAGCGCGTCCACAGGTTCTTCGTAGAAGAAAGGCTTGAGAGGTTCCAGCCGTTTTCCCATTTGGATGGCCGAGGTGGTGCCCAGGTTACCGTGCACCTCCACCAGGATGTCAATCTGGGGGCCCACGGCCTCCCGCACTGCCTTGACTCGCGCAAAGGCCAGATCGGCTCGCTCTCTATCCAGCGCCCGTCTGGGATAATCCCACACGCCCTCTGCGTTGCAGGCGAAGGGATCAAACTTCATGGCTGTGTAGCCGTCGGCCACCACCCGCTGCGCGGCTTCGGCATGTTGCTCCGGCGTTGCGCACCCGCGACTCCAGCCGTTGGCATACACCCGCAATTTGTCCCAGCAGCACCCTCCCAGAAGTTCATAGACCGGCACACCGAAGGCCTTGCCCTTGATGTCCCACAGGGCCTCATCAATGGCGCTCATGCCGCCATAGACGACCGGGCCGCCGCCCTGGGCCCAGAAGGTCTTGCGGAACATCGTGTCCCACAGTTGCTCAATGCGAAAGGGGTCTGCGCCGATGAGAAAATGCTCGGCCAGGTCGCGGGCCATGCCCAGCCCGGCGCTACAGCCGACTCCGTAAGCCAGGGCTACTTCCCCCAGACCTGTGATCCCCTCGTCGGTGCGGATGCGAACGATCACAGGGTTCCATCGGGAGACCGTGGGCGACATCCTCACATCGTAAATCTCAACTTCTGTGATCTTCATGGTGCGCCTCATTCGCTATCGTAACGGTGGGATTGACGGACCTCCGCTGCCTACCCGACGCTCTTATAGATGAACAGGGCCGAGCCCGGCTTCTCGCCGATTTCTATGGAGACGCCCTTCTCCAGCAAGTCGCGGCCGGAGATCTGCGCCACCGCGCCGCTGTCCAGCGAGCGCCATTCGTAGCGAGCCTCCGGATCAAGGCCGTGCAGGGACGATTCCATCCGGGGAAAGGGACTCTTCGGGCGGCGCAAGGCCAGCACCATCCCTTCGCCCAGGTCGGGCCGATCAAACTGCCAGGCGGCCCAGGCGTCGTTTGCCAGGGTGAAGGAGAGGAGAGGGTAGAAGTCGCCGTAGAAGTACTTGCGTGTGGTGACCTCCTCGGACAGCATCTTGCGGATCATGTCCAGAGGCAGGTCCTTGCCCTCTTCCACCGCCGGGCTGCTCCAGCCGACGACCAGGCCGGGGCCCAGCGCACTGCGCGCGGCGTAAGTATTCGCCTGGTTCCAGCAGCCAGTGCTGAGAGGAACCCAGATACCGAGGCCCTGGGTTTGGGTCTGCATGGCGATGGGGTCAAAATCGGGCCAGCACTGCACGTCGCTGCGCCAGAGGGGGACGCTGCGTGAGATGGTTTCCAGGTCAATGCGCCGCCCACCGCTGGCGCAGTTGTCAATGATGAGGCCCGGATGGCGGGCCAGGAGTTCATCCCAGAAGGCGTAGAGCCCTTCAATGTGGCGGATTTCGCTCATGCCGACGCGATCCGGCGCGTCGTTGGCTTTCCAATAGGGGGCGGGCTGGAAGTTGAAGTCCTGGCGGTAGCAGGTGATGCCGCTCTCCGCAATGAGGCCCGATATCCAGTCGGTCAGATAGCGCAATGCTGCCGAGTTCCCCAGGTTGAACAGGTAGTTGGGCCCGATGGGGCCGAGGAGCCATTCCGGATGCTCACGGGTGATCCTCGTCCCCTGGTAGGCTCGCTCCGGTTCTACCCACAGAACGAATCCCAGGTCCATTGATTTGAGCGCATCGCCCACCGGTTTGAGGCCACGCGGGTAGGCTTCCTTGAGGGGATACCATTCTCCCACCTGAACGGCCCAGGCAGTGCCGAAGGTGTCGGATTTGGGGTCAAAGGGCCGGTCGCCATACCAACCAGCGTCAATCCAGAAATAATCAACCGGGATGTTGTTTTCCTTCAACCAGCGGGCTTTGATGATCTGGGATTCCTCGGATCGCTCGCCCCAGACGGCGTCGGCAATGGGCGGCTGCAACAGTCGGCCCTTGGGTTTTGGTGTGTGATGCGCAATAATGAAGCGGCGCAACATATTATGGCCGTGGAGGCGGTCCTTCTCCCAGAAGAGGAGAAGGATGCTCGGCGTGCGGATCTCCTCGCCTGGGTGCAGCCGGAGGTGGGTCTGCTGCATACCGGCGCGGACGTGCACCCCGTTGGCGTCGCGCTGGAAACTGGCAGCCCAGCCACCGCTCCAGCCGACTGCGCCGATGACGCCGCCGTTCACCAGTTCCACGTTGAAGAAAGGCAAGGCTCCGTCGGAGGAGCGTCCGCCGATGGAGGCGATGCGCAGGTCCTTACCTGCCCTGAGTGCCGTTTCCAGCGGCTCAAAGTCATCGTAGAGACATTCGCTCCCCTTGGAGTGGTGGACCTTGCAGTTCTTATTCTTTTCTATGGGGAAGGTAGCATCCAGCGCCTGAATGTCGGCGATGATCGGCGTATCCGCCGCGCCCGTGTTCTTGAGGTAGGCGACCCACTCTACGGCGGGGAAATCAGCGAAGGTGGTGATCTCGCAACGACATTGCAGGCCGGTCTGCGGATCGGTCAGCGTGACGGTTTCGCGCTTCATCCCTGCCTCGGCGGCTGCCGTCGTGCGCTGCACCTTCCAACCTTTCAGAAGGGAAGCCGATTCCTTATCGCCGTAGCGGAAGGAGAGGGGGAAGCGGGTGGGTTCTCCGCCAGGAGACTGGAAAGAGTCGGCGGTCCAACGTGTGGCTGCCGCCAGTTCTTCCGCTGTTGCTTTGCTGGACATGGTTAACTCCTCCGTGAATTCTAGAGATCAGGTGAATAAGGTGGTTGACGGGTTGCATGGTTCGCCCCTCACCCTTTTCCTCTCCCCGAGGGGGAGAGAGAGTTTGTCCCCCTCTCCCAATTTTGGGAGAGGGGGCAGGGGGTGAGGGCGGGTGTAACTACCCCAGCCCCAACCGCTCCTCCAGCCTCCGCTTCTCTTCTGCGGTGAGCGGCTGCAAGGGCGAGAGGAGTTTGCCAGAGCCCATCCCCTGGCGCGAGACGGCATACTTGATCCCCGCCAGCCAGCAAGACCCCGCCATCACCAGGGCCTCCCGTATGTACATGATGCGTTCGTGGCAGCGGCGGAGTGCGGCGACATCTCCTCTCTGGGAAGCCTCGTAAGCAGCGACGAAAGCCTCCGGCTCCGCGTTGGCGCAGACCGGCACGATGCCGCAGGCTCCCGCCTGGAGCGCGTTGGTGGCATTAGGCTCGCTGCCCATCAGCACCTTGAGGCCGAGCTCCTTCCCGGCAGCTACCAGGCGGGTGAAGTAGTGCCAGTCCTCTGAACTCTCTTTGCAATACCTGATCCAGCCGCGCCTTCCCATCTCGTACATCGTTTCCACGCTGATGGTGGAGCCGGTAGTAGATGGGATGTTGTAGGCGATCATCTCCATCCCGTCGCTGTGCTCTTTACATTCGCCAAAGAGCCGCAGGTTCTCGTCGGGGGTCTTGAGAGTGATGTAATAGGTGGGGGTCACGACGAAGTACCGGTAGCCGATTCGGGACAAGACCCCGATCTTTTCTAAAACACGCCGGGTTGAGGTGTCCATGACGCCGCCCAGCAGGGGCACAGCGCCCTTGTTCTCGTCGTAGGCGATCTCCACCATCCGCACCCACTCCGGCATGGTGAGGAGAGGGCCTTCGCCAGCGGTGCCGCCGGCGAAGATGCCATGCACGCCGTTTTGAATGAGACGACGGATCAGTTTTCGGAAGGAAGCCTCGTCAACGCGTTCATCGTCATCTAAAGGGACGATAATGGGGACGACGACGCCCCCGAGGTCGTTGTTCTTCATAGTCTGCCTTTCAGTCTTTGAACAGCCGCCGGGCGTCCATGGCGAGGTCGTCCGCCATGCCGGCCAGCCTTTCCACCACGTCGCCAGGCAAGACGATGCCCTCCCGCAGAGCCAGGTCTTGCCTCTCCCATTCCATCTCCCCCGGCAAGTAGATGCGGTTCACCCCTTTGGCTTTGGGCGCCTCTCTGATCTCGCGGACCAGGCGGTCCATGCGCTCCTGGAACTGCCGGAGCGGCATGATGGAGCCGATGTCAATGGCGATGAAGGCGTGCCCTTCGTTGGTCGGATCGGGCACGTCCGCGATCCAGCTCTTCACTTCCCAGGTCATCCCGGCGCCGGTCATGACCGCGCTCAATACTTCCACCAGAAAAGCCAGGCCGTAACCTTTGTGGCCGGCCATCGGCATCAGGGCTCCGGTCTTGGGGTAGCCTGTGGGATCGGTGGTCGGGACCCCCTCATCGTCCACCAGC
>JADYZS010000207.1 GCA_020853075.1 Anaerolineae bacterium
ATCCAGAGGGAATCTCTGAACTATCTAGCATCTTCCATACGACGAGACGCAATAGGAGATGAAGTACTGTCTTATCTTCATCTACTACCGTTCTTTCCCATCTCACTCTTCTTAACATCTCCACATCAAACATCAGCGTCTCGGTCGCCGGGTAGTTACGGTAGAGATCGCTGCCGGATAATCTGATTTGGCGCTGAAAAACATATACTTTTCCCCATGGCCCGTCCTGCTGAGTCCCTTTGTACACGTATCCACCTATCTTGTCAGGGCTATTGGAATTATCTAAGGCTTGGTGCCCCACCCTGGCTATTTCGTTCTGAAACCAGTGATCATAATCTAATGTCGTAGTTATTGGTTCTTCAGCACATGTCTCCTTACCTTCGTATATTTCACATCTTCTACGCAAGCCACCGTAGCCGGTATGAATCGTATAGTAGGCCAGACCTTCGTGTGGGGTTGCTTCGCGCGTTCGGTAATGGCGCTCCCAGCGAAAGCGATTCGGATCATCCATGTCAACCCAGAACATGTCGCGCCAGTCAACCGCAACATATGGGCTGGGATAGGGAGGGACTCCCTCTAACTCAAAATACTCATATTCGTAGTAGAGAATTCTGTTAGACATATGCCCTCCAGAAGAAGCAGGCTCAGGAGATGATGGGGCGGTCACGACAGATGTAGAGACAGCGGTGGCTTTCACAGCGTCGCCTTTGGATACTATTGTGGCACCCCCGCAAGCAGCTGACAAAGCACCGAATATTATCAATGATAGCGCTACGAGTAAATTACCATTCCTAAACCGCTGGCGCATCTCTTATCCATTCTCCTAACAATGTGCTGTGACTAATCTGTCCGCGTGCTGGCTCAAGACGGGCCAACTTGCACCTACAAACCTCCTGGCAGACCGAGGGGCGACGAGTTTAGCCATTCCAGATATAACGAAAAAAGAGGTCAATGCAATACGGGTAGCCCAATCAAGAATGGCAGGCATCTGACACCTCCTGTCTCTGAAAGGCAGTTGGATCGGTGAGTTGTATACACGTTGTCCGACTAGCGGTCAACTTCCGTGTCCAAATAACTTCCTCACGTATGCGATTTGATCCGAAGGGCTAATAACCCGAAGACGACACCAATCAGAGAGGGCCCCGACTACCTAACCCAACTAAGCAGCACAGGAGAAGAGTGTTAAGCATGTTGAGGATTGCAATAACCTTAACTAATGTTCATTATATCACAATCGTCCGCGCAAGTCAATAGATAAGGAAGTTCAGATTAGGGCTGTGTCAAAGTCCGCCATCGGATAAAATCCGACGGCTAAACATTTGTTGGAAGCCCGCAAAGCGGGCTTCCTAGCCTATTTGCCGTCGGTTTCAACCGACGGTGAACGCCTCAGAGGGAGGAGATTGGCACTTCTGCTCTCCACTTCATGACTTTGACAGGACCCTAAGCTCAGATTATGCCAAAGATGTTGCTGATACGCTAGATTGAAAGTTGCTTGGATCAGGACTAAATCTGTACGTAACTGGTCATCCTCTCTTGGAGTTGCAAGCACGATCATCTCTTGCTCTGCGTAATTCCCTCTGAACATCTATGGCGCTTTCTTGTCTTCCGCTGCGAGGCGAAGCCGACTCCTAAACTCTAATGCTTGTTCTGGTGTATAATGACACCGGCACTACGATAACTCTCCCGAGGAGAACCCACCATGCCACAACCAAACGAACTTACCACCACCGATACGCATTGGTTCGTCCATGACCGCTTCGGCCTTTTCATCCACTGGGGTATCTATTCCGTGGCCGCGCGTCACGAGTGGGTGAAGAGCCGCGAACGCATCCCCGACGAACAGTACGAAAGATATTTCAAGCACTTTGATCCTGACCTCTTTGACCCAACCATGTGGGCGAGGGAGGCAAAGAACGCAGGGATGAAGTATTTCGTCGTCACCACGAAGCACCACGACGGCTTCTGCCTGTGGGATTCTGCGCTGACCGACTACAAGGCTACCAACACGCCCGCCCGGCGCGATCTCCTCAAACCGATGGTAGAAGCGTTCCGCGCCGAGGGCTTCAAGGTCGGCTTCTACCACTCCCTGATAGATTGGCACCACCCCGAATTTCCGGTGGATGGCTATCATCCCATGCGCGATAACCTGGCGTTCCGCGAGGCGCAGAAAGGTCGCGACGTTCGCAAATATGCCCCCTATCTCCACGGCCAGGCACGGGAGTTGCTGACCCGCTTCGGCAAGATTGACGTCCTATGGTACGACTTCTCCTACTCACAGATGGATTGGGGCTGGGCTAAAGGGAAGGGTAAAGACGACTGGCAATCGGAAAAACTTCTGGCGATGACGCGCGAGTTGCAGCCCGGCATCATCGTCAACGACCGCCTGGAAATCGGCGGTGATATCAAGACACCCGAACAGTACCAGCCAGTCGGTTGGCTGGAAGCAGGAGGGAAGCGGGTCGTTTGGGAAGCGTGCCAGACGCTCAACGGCAGTTGGGGGTACGACCGCGACAACCTGGATTGGAAATCGGTTGATATGCTTGTGAAGATGCTCATTGACTCGGTCTCCAAAGGCGGCAACGTGCTCCTCAACGTGGGGCCGACGGCGCGCGGCGAGTTTGATTCCAAAGCGGTGGCGCGCCTGCGCGGCATCGGCGAGTGGATGAAGTTGCACAGCCGTTCCATCTACGGCTGCACCGCCAGCGAATTCACGCCGCCGCCTGACTGCCGCTATACCCAGAACGGTAACAGGCTCTATTTACACCTCCTTTCCTGGCCCTTCGGGCACGTACATCTGCCGGGGCTGGCAAACCGGGTAGAGTGTGCGCAACTCCTGAAGGATGGCTCCGAAATCAAGATACTGGCGATAGACCCGCACCAGCAAGCCCAGAACACCAGAATGGGCGGCTTGGCACAGGATACGCTGACGCTGGCCCTCCCTGTGCAGAGACCAGACGTGACCGTGCCAGTGATTGAACTCTTTCTGAAGGAGTAGGCAAAGGCTTTGACACCCTTTATGAGTTAGACTATAATGACGCCGTGCACAAGGACGGTATGAATAACGGACGTGGCAAGGACGCGTTTCAGCGGCGTCGGTCGCACCTGAAGTGGCTCTACCCCGGCATGCACGTCAAGCGGTGGCTCCTGCTCCTCATCGCGGGCGTCACGGGTGTGAGCCTCGGTCTGGCCTATTTGCTGCGGGAATTCTACGCGGTCGCCGGCGTCCCGCAGCACTCCTACTATCTGACGTTGCCATTCCTTTCCCGTCCGGTGCGTGCGCTCCTCTTTGGCCCGGGTGGTGTCCTGGCTCTCACTGTCGCCGTCATCCACTTGAACCGCGCCGTCCTGGCACCATTCTTGCGTCCCGGCCAGCCCGATTTGGTGGACGCGGTTTTTCAACACCGGCAACGACGGCGTGGCCCTAAAGTGGTCGCCATAGGTGGCGGCACCGGCCTCAGCACTCTGCTACGCGGTATCAAAGAATACACCGATAACATCACCGCCATCGTCACCGTGGCCGACGATGGCGGCTCGTCGGGCCGTCTGCGCCGCGAGATGGGGCTCCTGCCGCCTGGGGATTTCCGCAGTTGCATCGCCGCGCTCTCCGAGGCTGAAGGACTCACCTCCCGCCTGTTCCAGTATCGCTTCACCGAAGGGATAGGGTTAGACGGGCACAGTTTCGGCAATCTCTTCATCGCGGCGATGGCGGGCGTAACCGGCAGTTTTGAGCAAGCCCTGTCAGAGTCCAGCAAAGTGCTTGCCGTGCGCGGGCGGGTCATTCCCTCCACTCTATCGGACGTGACCCTGGAGGCAGAACTGCGGGAGCCGGCCGCGGGCGAGATGGGCCTGCGCCGGGTGGAGGGCGAATCGCAGATACCACGCGCTGGCCGCATCATTGAGAGGGTCAGTCTGGAACCTAACGATCCCCCGGCTTATCCGGAGGCAGTACGCGCGATCCTGGAGGCCGACCTGATCGTGGCCGGGCCGGGGAGCCTCTTTACCAGCGTGCTACCCAATCTCCTTGTGCCCGACATCGCCCGCGCCATCGCGGCTGCGCGCGCAAGCAAGGTCTATGTCTGCAATCTGGCGACGCAGCGGGGAGAGACGGAGGGGTTTGACGTGGACGCGCACATCCGGGCCCTGGAACGCCACGTGGGCCCCCTGTTCCGCCTCGTCCTTGCCAACGATAACTTTGCAGGCTCACCGGTAGAGGTCGGCCAGTGGGTGAAGCCGCCATCCTTCCAGCCCGGTGATTACCTGGTCGTCACAGCAGACATGGCAGACCGGGAGTTTCCCTGGCGACACGACCCCGCGCGCCTCGCCCGCTCGTTGATGGATCTGTATGAAACGAGGGAACCCTGACGGTGCGCAGGAAGGCCGGGAGGCGGCATCTGGCGATTGCGCAACCGTCATAACAACTCACATGGAATCCAATTAGGAGGATCTTCACATGGCAGTCAGAATCGGTATCAATGGTTTCGGTCGTATCGGGCGCCAATCGCTCAAAGCGATCCTGGAACGCCAGCCGCACCTGGAAGTGGTTGCGACGAACGATATTACCGATACCGCCACCAACGCGCACCTGTTGCGCTACGATTCCAACTACGGGCGCTTCCCCGGCTCGGTGGAAGTATCCGGCAACGACCTGGTGGTGAACGGCAAACGTATCAAGGTTTTCGCCGAGAAAGACCCCAGCAAACTCCCGTGGAAAGACCTCGGCGTGGACATCGTTATTGAGTCCACAGGCCTCTTCACCGACAAGGAGAAAGCCCAGGTACACATCACGTCGGGGGGCGCGAAGAAGGTCATCATCTCGGCCCCGGCCAAAGGCGAGGACATCACCATGGTCCTCGGCGTGAACGACGGGATGTACGATCCGGCCAAGCACCACATCATCTCTAATGCGTCTTGCACAACCAACTGCCTGGCACCGACGGCCAAGGTGGTGCATGACTCCTTCGGCATCGTCAAGGCGTTGATGACCACCATCCACGCCTACACCAACGACCAGCGCATCCTTGACTTGCCACACAAGGATTTGCGCCGCGCCCGCGCTGCCGCCCTGAGCATCATTCCCACCACCACAGGCGCGGCCAAGGCCGTCGCCCTGGTCATCCCCGACCTCAAGGGGAAGTTCCACGGCTACGCGATGCGCGTCCCCACCTCTACGGTGTCCGTGGTTGACCTTACTTGCGAGTTGCAGCGGCCGGCCACCGCCGAGGAGGTCAACGCTGCTTTCAAGACCGCGTCCCAGGGTTCGCTCAAGGGCATCCTGGGTTACGAGGAGGAACCTCTCGTCTCGGTGGACTTCAAGGGCGATGACCGCTCCGGCATCGTGGATGCGGAACTGACGATGGTCATCGGCAACAATCTGTTGAAGGTAGTTTCCTGGTACGACAACGAGTGGGGCTACTCCTGCCGCGTGGCCGACCTGTGCGCCTTCCTGGCGAAAAAGGGACTGTAACCGAGGAGTCCTCGCGCGTGCCCAGGGGCCTGGGATACGAGAGTATTCCAGGCCCTTTTGTGCGGCTGCGGGGTAAAGCCCGATTGGGAGTTCGAGCCAGTGCCTAGAGAGACTCGCCTCTTAAAAGTAGAGCAACCCCGGCGGACTATCTTCGCCGCCGGAGATGGCGTTGTCCTCCTGATGGTTGCCATCGCCCTATACGTCGGCGCGCGGCTGGCCGTCAACACACCCGATATTGTGCGCGGCCCGACCATCAGCCTTTCGCCTTGGGCTCTTCCGTGGTTCGGCGCTCTCTCCGTGGGGCGTATGATGGCAGCATACGTGCTCTCGCTATTGTTCGCTCTGATCTACGGCTATGTGGCAGCCAACAACCGGCGGGCTGAGCAACTCCTGATGCCGCTCCTTGACGTGCTGCAGAGCGTTCCCATCCTCTCCTTTCTCCCTGTCGTTCTGCTGGGATTCAGTGCCTTCCTATCACAGAACGTTGCCAAAGAACTGGCCTCTATTGTGCTCATCTTTACGAGCCAGGCCTGGAACCTGACATTTTCGTGGTATCAATCGCTGACCACCGTTCCGCGAGAGTTGCGTGAGGCGAGCAGGATCTTCCGGCTCACGCCCTGGCTCCGCTTTCGCAAACTGGAACTCCCCTTCGCCGCCGTGGGTCTGATATGGAACAGCGTGATGAGTTGGGCGGGAGGATGGTTTTTCCTCATGGCTGCCGAAATCTTCACCGTAGGCAACAAGGACTACCGGCTTCCTGGGCTGGGAGCCTATCTGCAAGAAGCAGCCAATCAGGGCGACTTACGCGCTCTGGCATGGGGCTTGGGCACATTGGTCCTCATAATTGTGTTGCTGGATCAATTCATCTGGCGCCCTTTGCTCACCTGGTCAGATCGGTTTAAACTAGAAATGGTGGGAAGCGAAGAGGTTCCCGCCTCTTGGTTCTACAACGTCTGGCACACCTCGCGTCTGGCCTCCTTTGTGACGACGGTGGTCGTTAGGCGCATCGTACAGAGGCTGGACGCCGCTATGCAACACCGCTTTTCTATACGGGAAGGCGATCCCTCTCCGTCGTCTCTTAACCGGATGCGTTACCTGGCGTGGGTTCTCTTTGCTGCCCTGTTGGTCTATGGCGGGCTGCGCGCCGCGGAGATGCTTTTTCAGCTCCCCCTGGGCCAGTGGCGTGCCATCGGTCTGGGAGCCATCGCCACGAGCGCGAGGGTAATGGCTGCCCTTCTTATCGCATTGGCCTGGACCATCCCCGTTGGAGTTGCCATCGGCACCAATCCTAATCTTTCGTCGCTCCTGCAACCTGTGGTGCAGGTTGTGGCATCTATTCCTGCTACTGCTCTTTTCCCATTTCTTCTGCTCTTTCTTATGCACTTGCCCGGCGGGTTGAACCTGGCGGCGGTTACGCTGATGCTGATGGGCACTCAATGGTATCTTCTCTTCAACATCATCGCGGGGGCTATGACCATACCTCAGGATCTCAAATACAGCGCCGCTCTATTAGGGCTGCGTCCCTGGCAGCGGTGGCGTACTCTTATCCTTCCTGCTCTATTTCCTTTCCTGATCACCGGCAGTATCACAGCCACGGGTGGCGCGTGGAACGCGAGCATCGTAGCAGAATACACCCATTTTGGCGGGCACATTCACCAGACCATCGGCTTGGGCGCTTTGATCGCTGAGGCGACGAACGCAGGAGACTATCATTTGCTTTTGGCGGCAACGTTGAGTATGATCCTCTTGGTTGTCCTCATCAACCGCGTCTTTTGGCGTCGCCTCTATCGCTTGGCCGAGGAACGATACAGATTGGAGTAGGCTGTGACAGCGAACGGCGTCATTCTGGAAGTGCAAAACGTAAGCCAGGAGTATGGCTACGGTGAGCGGCGTTTCACCGCGATCCAAGATGTCAGCCTGACGATCCGCGAGGGAGAATACGTAACGCTTCTCGGCCCCTCCGGTTGCGGTAAGAGCACTCTCCTACGCATCATCACCGGCCTGAATCGCCCCACAGAGGGGAAAGTGCTGTATAGGGGACAACTGCTGCAAGGGGTGAATCCCCATGCCACGATTGTCTTCCAGACCTTTGCTCTGTTTCCCTGGCTGACAGTGCAGCAGAACGTAGAAATGGCTTTGGAGGCGCGTGGAGTCCTCCCATCGGCGAGGACCGTGCGGGCGCTCAAACTAATAGACCTCGTCGGTCTGGATGGATTTGAGACTGCCTATCCGCGCGAACTGTCCGGAGGCATGCGCCAGAAGGTGGGCTTTGCCCGCGCCCTGGCTGTGGAACCGGAACTGTTATGTCTTGATGAACCCTTTTCTGCGTTGGACGTGCTAAGTGCTGAATCATTGCGAGGCGAGTTACTGGAACTCTGGACCAGCAACAGTATGCCAACCAGAGCCATTCTGATGGTCACTCATAACATTGAAGAGGCGGTCTTTATGAGTGGCCGTATCGTCATCATGGAGAAAGGCCCGGGGCGAGTGGTGGCTGACTTGACGGTTGACCTGCCCCACCCACGTCAACGAAAGAGCCATGCCTTTCTTTCCCTGGTGGACAGGGTCTATGCGATCCTGGCGGGGCAAACGCAACCTGAGAAGATTGAGTTAGGCAGCGTGCCCGGCCAGCCAGGGCAACCCCGCCCTCGTGCCTTGCCGGCCATCTTCATCGGTGAACTTGCGGGCCTGATGGAGCATCTGGATGAAGCACCGGACAACTGGGCGGATATTTACCGGCTACGTGAGCTTCTGCATGTAGATTCAGATCATCTACTGGCTCTAACTGATGCAGCAGAGATGTTGGGGTTTGCCACGATCCAGGCAGGCGACATCACTTTGACCCCCCTGGGAGAAACCTTCGCCGAAGCCAGCATTCTGGCCCGTAAGGAGATCTTCGCTGCTCGTTTGCGCCGCCTGCCCATGTTCAAGTGGCTGTTGGACATGCTACGCGCGGCAGAGGGCAATCGTCTAAAGTGGAATGTTGTTCATACTGCCCTGCAGATGAGTTTTCCTCCTGACGAGGCTGAGAAACAGTTGAACACCGTCGTCAGTTGGGGGAGATATGCCGAACTCCTGGGCTATGACGACGATGATGAAGTTATCTATGCGGAAACGGAGCCAGTGGTGCATCAGGCTACAGCATCCGGCTAAGGCACATTTCATCTCACCCCGGAGGTAAATCACCCATGAACAAGAAGACCGTCCGCGACATGGATTTCAAGGGCAAGCGCGCGCTCGTGCGCGTGGACTTCAACGTCCCGCTGAAGGACGGCAAAGTGACGGACGATACCCGCATCCGCGCTTCGCTCCCCACCATCCAATACCTGCTCGATAAGGGCGCGAAGGTCATCCTCATGTCGCACCTGGGGCGGCCCAAAGGGAAACCGACGCCGGAATTCAGCCTGGGCCCGGCGGCCATGCGCCTGGGCGACCTCCTGGGCCAGCCTGTGATGCTCGCTATGGATTGCATCGGCCCGGTAGCCGAGTCCGCCGTCAACATGCTGAACCCCGGCGACATCCTCTTGCTGGAGAACCTGCGCTTCCACTCTGAAGAAGAGGCGAACGACCCTGCTTTCGCCAAGAAACTGGCTGCGCTGGGCGACGTCTATGTGAACGATGCTTTTGGCTCGGCCCACCGCGCCCACGCCTCTACTGA
>JADYZS010000208.1 GCA_020853075.1 Anaerolineae bacterium
CCCCCGGCAGTAGGCCAACTCCGCCGGGGTAAAGATACGGCAAAGAAATCGCTCGCCCCAGCGCGCCACCGCTGCGGCTACGCGGTCTAGTTCAATGATGTCCACACCTGTGCAGAGAGGAGGCAAAGGCAGGATTGCTTCGCCCATTTACGACTCCGCAGGCCCGGCAACGGCCAGCACGTAGGCCTCCGGGTTCAGGTATCTCTGCGTCACCACCAAGATCTGCTCCGTCGTTACGCCGTTAATCAAGGCAAAGTAGCGCTGCAAATAATCCAGCCCCAGGCCATACCATTCCATGTCCAGCAACGTACTTGCCATGCCGCCGTTCGTCTCCAGGCGCAGCGGCAGCGATCCGGTGATGTAGCCTTTGACGTCGGCCAATTCATCCGCCGGGACAGGTTCCCGCCGCAATCTCTCCACCTCTTCCAGGATGCTGGCGATGGCCCGCTCCACGTTGCGCGGGTTGACACCGGCCACCGCCATCCAGGGGCCGCGCCCCATACCTGCTTCCAGCGCGCTGTAGGCGTAGTAGGCAAGCCCTTGCTTCTCCCGCACATTCTCTCCCAGACGCCCCATCAAACCGAAGCGTCCCAGCACCGTGTTCGCCAGGTTGGCGGCATAGAAGTCAGGGTTGCGGCGTTCCAGCCCGATGCACCCCAACACAATATCGGACTGCGTCTTTCCGGCCATCACCACGTCTTTACGGCGCACACTCGCAGGCTCTGAGACCAGCGCGAGGGGTGACGTTTTGCCGTTACCGGTATTACGAGATACCTGCCACGAGCCTAACGTAGCCTCCAGATGATCCAGCGCGGCCTGCGCCTCTATCGCCCCCACCACGGCGACAACGGCTCCCTGAGGGCGAAACTGCTGACGGTAGAAGCCGGCCAGATCCTCGCGGGCAATGGCCTGCACCGTCTCGCGGTAGCCACCCATGGCGCGGCCATAAGGATGCTGAGGAAAGAGTGTCTCGCGGAAGGTCAGCCCGGCCATCCGGCGCGTGTCGTTCTCGCGCTCCTGGATGCCTGTCAGAATCTGCCCCCGCACCTTCTCCACGTGATCGGCAGGGAAGATTGGGTGTTGCAGAACGTCGGCCAGAACATCCAGGATCAACGGCAGGTCTTCCGCCAGGGATTCGCCGGAGAAAGTGGAAGCATGCTGGCCGCCGCTGACACCGATACTCGCGCCCACTCCCTCTACCGTCTCATTGATCTCGGCAAAGGAGCGGCGCTCGGTGCCGCGGGTCAGAAGGGAGGCTGCGAAGGAAGCAAGCCCCGCCTGGGAGTCAGGTTCGGTCACGCTACCGGCCGCTACAAGGCCGTTGACAGTCACTGTGGGGCTGGTGTAGTTCTCTCGCGCCAGCGCGATGATGCCGTTAGGCAGAACGCGACGCGCGATAGTCTCCGGTCCGGGAAGGGAAGAAGCGGTTGGTGTCATATTCAGATACTCGTCTCCTACTGCCTGCGCTTTACGCCTTACGTTTTACGAATTACTCCTCTTATCCCTGCGGCACAAACCGGCCAACGGTACGCCGGGACGGGGCCAGGTATTCCTGGGCAACCCGTTGCACGTCGGCTGCTGTAACGCGGGCCAGGCTCTCCAGATAGCCCTCCAACCATTCGCTGGAAGCCACGATTTCAGAGAAGCCGAGCCACTCGGCCTGGTTCGTGACCGATTCGGCAGAGAAGGCAAATTGCGCTTTGGACTGCTTGATCGCCTTCTTCAACTCCACCTCGGTCGGCAGCTCATTCATAGTCCGCTCTATCTCGCGCCAGAGCGCAGTCTCACATTCCTCCAGGGTACGCCCGGCACGCACCGTCACGTCAAAGTTGAACAGGAAGGGATCAAGGGTAGGAAGATAGGATGAGTCGGCACCAGCGGCCAGTTCGGTTTCCACCAGGGCTTTGTAGAGGCGAGAACTGCGGTTGGAGCCGCCACCGCCGAAAAGTGCCAACGTCTTCGCGCCGCCTAAGATGGCATCCAGGACAATCAACGGAAAATAGTCAGGATGGTTTGCGGGGGGCGCGTGGAAAACCATCGTCAGGTAAGGAGTTGTCCCGTCGCCCTCCACGACGACGCGCCGCTCGCCCCGCTGCGGGGGCTCCTCCATCCTCACCACGGGCCTGGCCGGGCCTACCGGAAGACGGCCCAACAGTTCCTCCAGACGATCCCGCAACTGCGCCGTTGAGAAATCGCCCACCGCGACGGCCACCGCATTGTCGGGCGAATAGAACTTGCGGTAGTGGTCATAGAGGTCGGTGCGAGTGATCGTGCGCAGGTCGCTCTTCCATCCGATAACCTCATGGTGATAAGGATGGGCCTGGAACGCCGCGGCGCGCACCGCCTCGGCCAGCTGGAACCCTGGCTCGTTCTCGTGACCTTCGCGCTCGGAGATGATGACGGTACGTTCCGATTCGGTCTCGTCGGGATCAAAGGTCGCGTTCACCATCCGGTCCGCCTCAATGCGCAGAGCCAGGTCAAAGCGGTCAGAAGGCAACGTCTCAAAATAGCCTGTGAAATCTATCCAGGTAAAGCCGTTGAAAGTGCCGCCATTGCGCGCGATTTGTCTGTCAAACTCGCCACGCGGGAAGGTTGGCGTCCCTTTGAAA
>JADYZS010000209.1 GCA_020853075.1 Anaerolineae bacterium
CCTCCCTCTGAGGCGTTCACCGTCGGTTGAAACCGACGGCAACTAGGCTAGGAAGCCCGCTTTGCGGGCTTCCAACAAATGTTTAGCCGTCGGATTTTATCCGATGGCGGACTTTGACACAGCCCTAATAGAAATAGTCTTAAGTATTGACAAATCGTGTTTCTCTATGATATATTGAAGTCATGATGAACGTGATGACAGAACAAGGCCGAGAGATTCTGACGCCGGATCAGGTAGCACGTATTCTCCAGATAGATCGCGAGACCGTCTATCGCTACATCCGCGAGGGTAAGTTGGTCGCTTCCAAACTGGGACGCAAATACCGCATCCCCAGACGGAGCCTTTACTATTTGCTGTGGGAGACTCGCACCAGGGAGGACGTCAGCCTGCGCGAGTACACGGGCGAGCAGATCGCGGAATTCCTGCGCGCCGATCAGTTAGATGAGGAAGCCCAGGCGATTGCCCAACGATTCCTGTTCTCGGTCAAGGGAGAATGATTGATCGCTCTACGCGCGTCTTCTTTGACGCCTCGTGTCTGGTCGCCGCTGCCGGACGCCCTGCTGGGGGGTCCGGCTTTTTGATATTTTACGGAGGGACCCGTGGATCTAACGTTCCTGCACGCGCGCATCGCTACCGCAGCGATCCTCTTCGCAGCCATCTGTGGAGTTTGGGGCGTCATTAACTATTTGCGGAAAGAAAGAGTCAGCGGCAATTATTGGGGAACACTGGCGATTGGCGAGTTGCTGATGGTCGCCCAGGGCGTGTTGGGAGTGATACTCTGGCTGGAGGCGCAGCGCCCGGCACGGCCCGCCATGCACATCCTCTATGGCGTCGTCGCCATCATCACCTGGCCCGCGGCTTACGTATTCACCCAGGGGCGCGACACGCGCCACGAGTCGCTCATCTATGGCGTCATCGGCCTCTTCATGGTGGGTATCACCGTGCGCGCCCTGATGACCGCGCGCCCATAAAACTTTACCGCAGAGAGCGCGGAGAGCGCAGAGGCCAACAGTTATACCTTTGCACTCTCAGCGACCTCTGCGGTTCATTCTTCCTCATCTGGGCTCAATTCGGGAAGAGGTAGCCGGTCGGCCCCAACTTCATGTCGGAGAGGCGCGGCCCGGTATCTACCATGAAGCGTAGCAACTTGTCCTCCCGGCGCAGGATGCCGCGCTCCTCGGCCAGGAGCGAAGCGATGGATTGGGTCGCCAGGAGTTCCTGCTTCTCGTGGATGGGAATCTGCAAGGCGATGGCCGTGAGGAAGGCGAGCGCGGCGGGGTCCTCGGGTAAATTGTCCACAAGGCCCAGTTGCAGGCCCGCGGCCTTCGCCAACAGGCCAACGTAGTCAGACACAAGGGGGCGCACCACTTCAGCCTGATAGACAGCCTGCGGCGTCTCACCTTCCAGGTTAGGCAGAGGCACGATCTCGCCCTGGAGATAGGGCTCGCCCTCGCGAAATCGGCGCACCCGAAAGCGTTCTACACCGACGGTGGTGATGTTCATGCGCCCATCGTCCAGCCGTTCCACGCGGGTGATGCGCGCCGTCGTGCCGACCTCGTAGGGCACGGCAGTCTCCCCTACTTCCTTGCCCTCGCGAATGAGCAGGACACCGAAGGGCCGGCTCTCATCCAGGCAACGGCCAATCATCAGCCGGTAACGATCCTCAAAGATGTGCAGCGGTAGCACCATCCCCGGAAAAAGGACTACGTTGAGGGGAAAGAGGGGTAAGGGCTCGGCGGTCATTCTCTACGTTCCTTACTTCTCAGGTATCCTGCCCGTTGCGCGGCGCAGGCGGCAGCGCGACCTGGGTCAGAAAATACTGGTGCCAACGCAGGTCATCGGTCAATTCCGGGTGGAAGGCGGTTGCCAGGAGTGTCCCCTGGCGGGCGGCGACGATGGTCCCGTCGTCCAGCGTTGCCAAGACCTCAACGCCGGGGCCGACGGCACGGATGACCGGGGCCCGGATGAAGACCGCCGTGAAAGGCTCCGGCGACTTCCCCGGCGGCGTGACCGACGCGAGCGCAGGCACGGACAACTCCGCCTCAAAACTATCCACCTGCCGCCCGAAGGCATTGCGCTGCACGACGATGTCCATGACGCCGATGAGGGGTTGGTCAAGACCGCCGATGTCGCGGGCCAGGATGATCATACCCGCGCAGGTGCCCCAGACCGGCTTCTTCTCGGCGATCATCTTCCGGATAGGTTCTACCAGATCGTACTGTACGGCCAGTTTGCCGATGGTCGTGCTCTCGCCGCCAGGCATGATGAGGCCGTCCAAACCGTCCATGTCAGCCGGCAGGCGCACCTCACACGCCTCTACGCCCAGGCGTCGCAGCACCTGGATATGCTCACGAAAATCGCCTTGCAAGGCGAGAACCCCGATCTTCATAAAATCTTCTGCAATCTCCTGTCCGTCAACGTTGCTTCGTATTGAGGGCCTGCGCTGCCGCTGCCTGCACCACGCGCACAGGCACGCCCTTCGCCTCGGCCAAGGCCACGCAGTCGTCGTATTCCGGCATCGCTTTCCAATCACCTGGCCGGAGTTCGGCCAACTTCACCCGCACCAGCCCATAAGCCGTCTCCACCGTTTCCCAACGGCGGGGGAGCGCACGCCGTGCCACCTCGTACCAGCGCACACCGATGGTAGTCGTCTCTTCGTACAGGATCTGCGCCAACCCATCCACCGCCTGCACAGGCGCCAGGACGCTGACCAGGGTCGCCGGGCGGCCCTTCTTCATGAGAATGGGCGTCAGATAGACGTCCAGCGCGCCCGCGCTGAGAAGCCGCTCCATCGTCGGCGCGAAGAGTTGCGGGTTCATGTCGTCTATGTTCGTCTCTATGACGGCCAGGCGCTCCGGATGGGAAGCCTCCGTCGTCTCGCCGATGACGACCCGCAGCAGGTTCGGGATGTCCGGGTCGTCGCGCCCGCCCGCGCCGTAGCCCGTGGCCGAGGGCGTCATCTCCGGGATCAGCCCCCAGGACGTGGCCCACGCGCCCAGGATCGCCGCGCCGGTCGGCGTGACGCGCTCATTCCCACCTGACGATGAGGGCGGCAGCGGGCACACCGGCAGCCCGCGCATCAGTTCCAGCGTGGCGGGCGCGGGGAGAGGCAGCAGGCCATGATCGCCTTTGACCCAGCCGGGGCTCGCCGGTAGAGGCGAGGCAACAATCCGTTCAATACCGAGCGCCTCCAGGCCGACCGCCGCACCCACCACGTCGGCCACGGTGTCGGCGGCGCCGACCTCGTGGAAGTGAACGTGGTCAACCGGGGAGCCATGTACCCGCGCTTCGGCCTCGGCCAGACGGCGGAAGACCGCGAGGGCCGTCTCTCTGACACGGGGCGACAGGTCGCTCTCCGTGACGATCCGCTCCAGATCGGACCGGTGACGGAGCGGGGGCGACGGCTCGGCGGTGAGGACGGTAATCTTTGTGCCCGCCAACTCTCTGCGCCGAACTCGCTCTGCCTGGAGGCCCAGCCCAGGGAGCGATAACACGGCCAGTGCTCTTTGCAGCGTCTCCAACGGTGCGCCCGCATCCACCAGCGCGCCCAGGATCATATCGCCGCTGGCCCCCGCAAAGCAATCAAAGTAGGCGATGCGCATGGCCTGGTTCTCCAATGCACAGGCCATCGGTTGGAAACCGACGGCAATCGGCCGGTAAGCCCGCAGAGCGGGCTTGACCTAGTGCGTAGCCGTCGGATTTCATCCGATGGCGGTGTCTTCCAGACCCATTGGGATTACCAGCCGCGCACCGCAAGCCGCTCGTTCTCCGGCAGCGTCGTGACGTTGATGCCGACCATCGCCTCGCCCAGCCCGCGCGAGACGCGCGCCAGGATCTCCGGATTGTTGTAATGCGTCACGGCCTCCACGATGGCCTTGGCCCGCTTGGCCGGGTCGCCCGACTTGAAGATGCCGGAGCCGACGAAGACGCCGTCCACCCCCAATTGCATCATCAGCGCGGCATCGGCGGGCGTGGCGACGCCGCCCGCGGCGAAGTTGACCACAGGCAGGCGGCCCGTCTCGGCGACCTCTTTCACCAGGTCGTAGGGCGCGCCGTTCTCTTTGGCCCAGGCCATCAGTTCTTCCGGGGCCATATTGTGCAGGCGGCGTATCTCGCCCAAGACGGCGCGCGCGTGGCGCACCGCCTCCACCACGTTGCCCGTGCCTGCCTCGCCTTTGGTGCGGATCATCGCCGCGCCCTCGCCAATGCGGCGCAACGCCTCACCCAGATTGCGGCAGCCGCAGACGAAAGGAACCTTGAACGCGTGCTTATCAATGTGATGGCTCTCGTCGGCAGGGGTCAGCACTTCTGACTCGTCAATGTAGTCAATGCCGAGGGCTTCCAGGATTTGCGCTTCCACGAAATGGCCGATGCGCGCCTTCGCCATGACGGGGATGCTCACCGCTTCCATGATCTCTATGATCTTTTGAGGATCGGCCATGCGGGCCACGCCACCCTGGGCGCGGATGTCGGCAGGAACCCGTTCCAGAGCCATCACCGAGCACGCGCCCGCGTCCTCCGCGTTGCGCGCCTGTTCCGCTGTGGAGACGTCCATAATCACCCCGCCCTTGAGCATCTGGGCCAGGCCAACCTTCTCTCGCCACGTTCCGGTCTTGCGTTCCATAGGGATACCTCCTATCATAGCCTTAAGGCTCTTTATAGTCTATTCAGCCGAGCGATCAGTCGCTCGGCTAGCATCACCGTTGTCTGGGTAAGTGATGGTAATCCAGACACCGTATCATTGTAGTCTGCCCTATTTCGGTTAATTCGTAGGCGATCCAAGCCGATTCCTATTTCCTTGCGCTC
>JADYZS010000210.1 GCA_020853075.1 Anaerolineae bacterium
AGATAGTCCGCGTTATCCTTGCCATACTTCGCTACATACTCGTCATAGACCGACGGCTTATCCACGCCGGAGCCCAGAGATAGGCTCGTCCCCGAACCGTCCCGCCGTTCTATGTAATCCAAAGCGTACCAGTACGTGCCCGCACAACGCTCAAACTCATCCTTGTATCGTTGGCGATCTCCCAGGAAGAGAGTGATACAGTCGTGGGCACGGGGGATGACAAGGGGAGTGTCGCGGGCAACCAATCCATCTGTCGCCTTGCCGCACAAACCATAGGCCATGACGATAGCATCGTATCCCTGGCCGGAGGCAGCGTCTATCTGCCCTTGCAAACGTGCCTGTAGATCGGAGGGCTTATTGTGGAGACCAAGCCGGAAGAGCGTCACGTCCACGGTGTGGGGGGATTGCGCGGCGCAGAGATAAACGAGCCGCGCCAAAGCCTCGCATCCTATACACTTTAATTTCACGGTATCTCCTGGACTACAAAAAGTCTATTATCCCTGCACCCGTTCTCCCGGCCCCAGCGTCCAGGCGCGGGGATGCTGGGTGAAGCCGATGTGCGGGTAGTAATCCTGCGCGGCGGGCGCGGCCAGCAAGATGATCCTGGCGCGCGGCCCCAGCGCCGCCTGCGTCCGGCGAATCAACTCTTTGCCGATCCCTTGCTTCTGGTGCGACTGGCGGACGGCCAGGTCGGCCAGATAAGCGATGTAGCAGAAATCGGTGAGCGTGCGGGAGATGCCGACCAGGAGATCACCGTCCCAGGCCGTCACCACCAGGTTGGCGTGCGCCATCATCTGCGCCATGCACTCGCGGCTATCTACGGGCCGCCTCTCGCCCAGGGTGGAGGCGACGTAGAGGTCAATCACGGCGTCCAGATCCAGGTCGTTACCAAGTTTGTAGGTAATAGTCGGAATCATGATATACCTCTACCCCGCGCGCGTACCGTCCGGCACAGGCTTCTCAGGCACAGCCAAGACCGGCGTGAGGCCGTCGGCGTAGCCGATGTCAAACAGCATCCCTTCGGACACTTCGCCCATCATCTTTCTGGGTGTCAGGTTGACAACAAAAAGTGCCTGTTTCTCCTCAACCTCCTTCGGGTTCCAGCGCTCCAGCTTCATCCCGACCAGGATGCTCCGCTTGTGGTCGCCGAAGTCCACCGTGAGTTTCACCAGTTTGTCTGAACCTGGCACCTCTTCCACCAGCAAGACCGTCCCCACCCTCACGTCTACCTTCTCCAGCAGGTCAATGGAGACGATGGGTTTGACCGGCGATCTCTGGATTGTCTTCATGGAGTCTTCCGTCCCGCTACTATTATTTACTTATCTCAACCGGAAGAAGGCGAACACGAACCTGCCCCTCGGTCAGGCTAATGATGGCTCCTTGTGCAAGGGGTTTCTCGTGCTGCCTGACGATGCCCTGCCGATAGGGGAAATACCCATATCTGCCAGGAATCTCATGCCGCCGTCGGCTCCAGGGCATGGACCGATTCCTCAGCCAGCCAGGCCGCATACTGCAACGCCTGGCGAACATCTTCTGGTTCCAAATACGGATAGGCGCCGATGATTTCATCCAGGCTCATCCCGTTGGCGACCAGGTTGACGATCAAGGACACGGTGATACGCATACCCCGAATGCACGCGCGTCCGCCCATCACGTTGGGGTCAAAGGTGATACGGTTCAATCCTCGCATAACGTGGCTCCGTTCGTTGTGTACCTCACCTGCTCCAGTAGAACCATAATTATACCGCACATTCCGGTAACGCGTGAGTTGTTCGGGCTGAGCCAACTACTCCACCCGCACCGTCCCCAGGAGCACGCGGTCACCTAACGCCTCTCCCTGCGGCGAGGTTGCTGAGAGACGCGGAAGCCCCGGCTTCTGCGCATCGTAGAGGCCGACCTCCAGCGCGTAATCCCCCGGGGCGGCGTCGCGCGGGAGCGTCAGGTCGTAGCGGCGCGACAACACCTCGCCCGTCACCCAGGAAGTTGTGGGGCGCGCGTCGCCCCCTGGCGGCGCATCCTCCCCCGCGGCCACCTTGCCATCCGGCCCTAACAGATGGACGAAGGCGGTGTAGTCGCGCGTCGCTGGCTCGCCCGCCTGCCAGGTGACGGTGATGCTCACCGCCGCGCCGGGGCGAGTCGCCTCGGTGCTGAGGTCTGCGCCGACCAGGGTCGCCTGCCCTGCGAAGGATGCGCCGCTGGGCCGCTGCACGCGGGGCACGGTGAAGTTGCGCGTCGTCGGGCGCACCTGGATCGTTGCCAGAGCCGTCCATGCGCCGGGTATCCGCGACTCTATCCCGCGCGTCAGGGCCAGGCGCAACTGCCAGGGGCCGGGCGTCGCCTGCCGGTAGATGGGCACGAAGGCCTGCGCGCGCACGATGCTCCCTCTAGGCCCAACACCGATCAGGGAAACGGGGTGTAAGTTAGCGTCGGCCAACGCGCCGTTGGGGCTTGACCACACCAGCCAGAGGTTATGGGGCTCGCCCTCGCCCTGTCGCGTCCGCAGCCAGAGGTCCAGGTGCAGGAGGTCACCCGGCTCGCCTTCCGTGCGATCTAACGAGTAGCCAACCAGTTCCACATTCTCGTTGAGCGGCACATTCAGCCGCTGCTGCATGGGGAGTGCCCCCTCATCCGGCACCGCCATGGGACGCTCCAGCCTCAGCAGGCCGACCTTTGCCCGCTGGCCCTGGGGCGCGCCTGCCGCGTCCAGCACGTCCAACGCGCGGGCCGTTGTCTCCTCATAGACGCCGATTTCTAGCCGGTAATCGCCCGGCGGCGTGCCGGGGTCGGCAGGGATGGCCTCGTAGCGTCCTGGGATGGTTTCGCCGGGCCGCCAGCGAAAGGTGGGGTAGCCGTAGGCCGCGGGGCGGCGGTCAGCAGCGCGCCCCCAAACAAGACCCGCCTCGTCCACCAGGCTCAGTGTCACCTTGAAGTCCTCGGTCAAGGGCCGCAGAGCCTGCCAATAGAGGGTCAGGCCGCCGTTCGCTTCCTGGGAGAAGCCCACCAACGCCAGCGCGCCGCCGAAGTTAACATAACTTTCCTGGGCGATGGGCGGCTCCGGGCGAAAGCGCGGCTCCTGCGACGGCGGGATGGTAGGGTAGTGCCGCACCCGCACGTGCCAGAAGCGGCGCTCTTGCGGCGGCTCCGTGCTGGCGCGCGTCAGGAGTTCGTCCACCACCCCCAAGGGGTCTATGACATCGTCCTGCCAGAGGACGAGCCACGCGCCGTTCTTCCCTTCCATCGCTCCCTCCAGGTCGGCGGCTACGGCGTACCCCAGAACGCGGTTCGTATCCAGGATGTCCATGTCGGGGAGGCGGGTGCGTTCGCTCTGTGGCGCGTAGTAATCCCACGCGGGCGACAGGTGGCCGGAGACGAGGAGAACCGCCTCGTCGGGCCGCCGGCTCGCCTGGACGTAGGCCACCGCGCCGCGGAAGTCGGGCTTGGTGAAGCGGGAATCGGCGTAGAGGTTGTAATCGGCGTAGAGGAAGGCCGCGCCGATGAAGAGGATACAGAGCGCGGCGGGGAGAAAAGCCCACAACCTTTCTCCACCCCCCGACCCCCTCCTTTCCCCGACAAGGATAGGTATGTCTATGATCGGCCTATTGGAAGAGTAGGTTCGCCCCTCACCCTTCCCTCTCCCCTTCGGGGAGAGGGTTGAGGAGCGTACGCCCCCTCTCCCCATTGGGGAGAGGGCTGGGGTGAGGGGGGATGTTGCTCCTGTCGCTAGTTCCTTATCAGCATCCTCACCCTTCTCATTCCTCCTCTCCCCAGTCCACAGAGCCGTCAATCGCGCGATGCCCCCCGCCAGCAGGAGCAGAAGCGCAGGCGAGGCGAGCATCAGGTAGCGCGGGTTGAACTTGGGGTTGCGATAGGAGAAAGCCAGGATAGCGATAACCGGGATGACGAGATAACAGAGCAAGAACAGAAGATTGAACGGGATGCGGAAGGTTGGGCGGACGCGCGGCCGAGCGACGGCGCGCCCTCTCTGCTGGTAGAGACGAGCCGGCGGCTCGTCTCTACGACGACCCAGCGGGCCGTCTCTACGTCTTCCTGTCCTTGAGTCCTTTGCGGGCGGCGGGTTGGCCGGGGCGGCGGGCGACGTGCCTTGCCACAGGAGCGCGGCGACGCTGATAACCAGGATCAAGCCGAAACCCCACAGGAGTTTGACGGCCACAGGCTCCAACACCGTCTCGCCCAACGTGAAGTTGATGAACGTATGGCGCAGCGCCTCGCCCAGTTTTAGCGTTCCCCGCCAGTAACTGGCGTCCGCCTGGTAGCGGTTGGCGACGAAGGGGAACCAGGGAAAGTAGGCGACGCCGATGGATACCAAAGCGATGAGGGCTTCTGCCCCCACCAGGCGAGGACGGCGGCGGCTCCACACCGCCAGGAAGTAGAGGGCGAAGGCGAGGATAAGGAAGAAGGCGTAGTAATGGGTATAGACAGCGGCGATGCTGACAGCAATCATCGCCAGCCAGCGGTCGCGCCGCTGCTCCTGGCGCAGAGGCGTGTGCAGCCAATCTACCAGAAAGACCGCCATCAGGAGGCCGAGCGCGGTCAGAAGCGCGTACATGCGGGCTTCCTGGGCATAATAGACGTAGAGGGGCGAGAGGCAGGCAAAGAGGGCGGCCAGGAACGCGGCCCGCCTACCCCATTCGCCGCCGCGGGCAAAGAGACGCCGCCCCAGCGCATAGGCCAACGGCACGGCGAGGAGGCCGAAGAGCGCGGAAGGGAAGCGCAATGCCCATTCGCCGGAGCCCGCCAACCCGACCCAACCCGCGAGGAGGTAGTAATAGAAGGGCGGCTGGATGTCGTTGGCGGTCCAGCGGGTCAGGCGTTCCAGCCCCAGTTGCACGACGTCGGCGGTGACCGCCTCGTCGTACCAAAGGCTTTGCGCCTCCAGCCGATAGAGCCGCAGGCCCCACGCCAGGAGGATGAGGGCAATAAGGGCCCAACGTAAGCGATGGGACATTGAAGAATCTACCCGTTAAGAGACTATCTTAAACTCTGGGAGAACAACAGGTAGGTGTCAGCGGATAGGTAGCGGATTAGCGGATGGCTCTCCTATGGACGGGCGGTATCCGCTGACTTGAAAATAGGGCCGCTGTCATTCTGAGCGGGTTGATCCGAACATTGCCGCCTAGAGTCATGACCAGCGAAGAATCTCACGCCACTCCGAGATGCTTCGGCCCACAGTGTGCAGATCTGTGCCCTGCAAACAGCGGGCCTCAGCATGACATTCTCATGCGGGGTGGTGAAGGCACTTCATGTTGACTAATCCGTCGCTTGCCTGTCGTCTTGCCCTGCCGAGTACGGCTGGGCGTACACGGCAGCCGCCTGCAGGCTACGCCGAAGGCATCCGCTGACCTGAAATCAAGCCGTTGCCTTTTGAGATACTTTCTCAAAGAATATCTGCGTCTTTCTCTTCTTCCTGCGCGGCCTGTCGTCGCTCTTGCCGCAAGGCATGAATCTCCTCGTTGACCACATGTTCCACTTCCTCTGGATCTACTTCCTGGCCCGTCCTTTCCTGGATGCGGTCTAGGACCCGGAAACGTTTCTCTCTTTCCTTGCGCGCCAGCGACTCCTCCATCCGTCGCGAGATTTCCTCGGCGCGGGCGTCCCAGGTCTGGGTAGAGGCGTAGGCGCGGCGGCGCGCAGCAAACTCGTCTCCCGTTTCGGCCAGCGCGGCCTCTATCGCGGCGATGAAGGCCGAGGGCGTATCCCCAGTGTGCGCCATCTCCGACGGCACGGCCAGGTTGGGTAGTGGCGTGGAGACGACCGGCAACCCCACAGCCAGGTACTCATAGACCTTGAGCGGGTTGACGTGGTGCGTCTCCGGGCTGGCGATGTAGGGGATGAGCCCCACGTCGCAAGCGCGCATCACGTGAGGAACCTTGGCTGGCGGCACGGCTCCCAGGAGATAGACGTTGGGGAGCAAGCGCAGCGCGTTCAGTTTATGCGTGTCGGCCCCCGGCACCACCGGCCCGACCAGCGTCAGCGACCAACCGGGCCGCGCCTGCGCCACCGCCGCCAACAGTTCGTAATCCACCTTGCTCCCGATGCTCCCGACGATGCCCAGGCGTGGCCGCGGCAGGGAGGCCAGGAATGACGGTTCGGATCGCGGCTCGCCAAGCACGGCGGCGAAGGCCGCGGAATCTACCGCGTTGGGAACCCAGTAGGTATGCGGGTTGAGCGGCAGCCGCTCGTCCCGCAGCGTGGCGGCGGTGGTGAAGACCAGGTCGGCCCGGCGCAGCATCGCCTCCTCGCGGCGGCGCATGGACGCGGCGACCTCCGGCTTGAGCCCTGGGTAGGCCGCGTACTCGTCCACCACGAAATAGACCAGGAGCCGCTCGTTAAAGTGCCCCACCAGATCCAGCATCCCCGGCAAATAAAGCCAGAGGATGGGATGGTGGATACCCAACTGCCGCAGCGACCGTCCCCAGAGTGCCTCCCGCAGCCAACGCAAGGGCGTGCGCAACGGCTCTCGCCCGCTGATGGGCGCGTAGAGGGGATGGTGATAGACGTACAGGCTTGCCGTGATGCGTTCCAGGCGCGGGCGGCGCAGGTCTCGCCAACCCACGCGGCCGGCGCGCAGGTCGCGCAGCACGTCGGGGAGGTGCGGGCGCGGCTCAAAATAGACGACCCGGTTATGCCGCGCCAGGGCGCGCATCAGCCCCGGCTTGTCCTGCCAGATGCTACCCCAACGGTCCGGCCCGAAGCAGAGAATGTGCTGGCCTGTGAGCATGGCCTCAACCTAAAGGGACACCGCCTGTTTGCTCTCCCGTCACCCTGAACAATACGACGCCTTCAGGGCAGGTAAAGGTGATCTCATGGGGTCCCCTTCCACCGAGGTTGCGCAAATCACCGTTGCACCTGACAACCTCCAGGGCGGGGAATATCTTCAGAAACGAAGTCGGGCAAAACCCTGCCGGAGTCCCGTATCTGCACTCAAAGGTGTCGCCGGGCTCAAAGCCGATACGACACTCCTCGGGTTTGTTTCTCTTGCCGACCTGTACCACTTCTATTCTGAAGAGCCAATCTTCGCGATACCAGTTCTTCATACGCTATGCTTGCTCCTTGGGCTCTCCGGAGGTCGTTCTATAAGTCCTTCCGTATCACCAGCAGGACATAATTCGCGCCATAGGCCAGGAGGTGTGGCAGGCGATCTTCCAGCCAGGCGACGGCGCGCAGGAAGTGCCGCCAGTTCGGCGTGTCCTGGACACGGCGACTGGTGAAGGGCTGCGCCAGCCAGCGCAGGCAGCGTATCTCCATGGCGCCAGCGGGCAGGAGGTGCCGCACCCACCCCGGCGGATACGCCTTGTAGAAGAGCCCGTCCTCGGTCCTGTTCTCCTCGCCGGACATATCTGTGGCCCAGTGGGGCTGCCCGCGCAGGCGAGCAACCATATCGCCCAGGAAGCAGAGAGCCTGCCGCACCAGCCCTTTCCCTCCCCAGGTGAGGTCGCAGTAGCGCGCGTGGTAAGGGTTGGCGTAGAGGATAACGCCGGTGCGCCCCGGCTTCACCAGGCGATAGACCTCTTGCATGGCGCGCCGCTGGCTCTCCAGGCCGGGGATGTGATAGATGACGTGCGCGCTGACGGCGGCATCAAAGGTGCCCGGCGCGAAGGGGAGCGCCGTCACGTCGGCCATAACGTAGAGGCCCCGCGCGCCCAATTTGCGCCGCGCCTCGCGCAGCCCTGTGACGGAGAAATCCACGCAGACGTGGTATTGGTAACCGGAGGAGAATCCCATCTGCGGGTTTGCGCCGCAGCCCGCATCCAGGAAGAGCCGCCCCGCTGGCGCGAGCGCGGCCTGCGCCCGCGCGTAGGAGCGCTGCATATACGCCTGCACCACGGGACGCATATCCACGTAGCGTTGGGAATCTATGTAGGCATCGCCCGCCGGTCGCCACCCCTTTTCGTCGTAGAACCGGCGCACATCTTGTTTGGTCATCCGCTCCCCTGCGCGGCCAGCGCCGCCGCGATGTAGTCCGACAATTCCTCCACCCGCACGTCCCAATCGTTAGCCGCGGCCAGATCCTGTCGCGCCCGGCGCAAGGCGGGGTCGCGCTCGGCCAGGGCTGAGGCAATGGCCTCTATCCACTCGGCGCTGCCCGCGGCGATGTAGAGAGCGGAGGCGACCTCGCGCGCCGCCGGGATATCCGCGCTGACCCCCGGCAGCCCCGCGGCCAGGTATTCGTACAACTTCAGCGGGCTGATGCTCTCCGCCTCCTCGGTGAGCCGGTACGGCATCAGGCCCACGTCGCAGGCGGCCACGTAGGCGGGGACGGCAGGCCCCTCGCGCGGGGCCAGGAAATGGACGTTAGGCAAGGCCCGCAGGTTCGCCATCTCCGCCTCGCAGCCTTTATCCCAGGCCGAGCCCAGGAGCACCAGCGACCAATCAGGCCGCGCCTGCGCAATGCGGGCCAGGAGCGGCAGGTCCAGCCGCAGGCTGATGTGCCCCACGTAGGCCAGGCGAGGATGAGGGATGGCGCGCAAGTCGTCTGGCTCCGGGGCCGTGCCGTCGCGGGCCACGGCGAAGACGGCGTAATCCACACCGTTGCGCACCAGGGCGATACGCCGGGTGTGCGCCTTCTTGCTCTCCACCAGGCTCGGCGAGGTGACAATCACCAAATCGGCCTCGGCCAACAGGCGTTCCTCGTCATCCGCTAGGGCACGGCGCTGCGCCTCCGTCAGATAGCCGAAGGCCCGGTATTCGTCGGTGATGTGGTAAAGCACCAGGCTCTCATTGCATCGCCCTATCCACGCTCGCTGCTGCGGGCGGTAGAGCCAAAGGATGGGCCGTGCCAGCCCCAGGCGGGCCGCCGTGCGGCGTAGGTGCTCCGCGCGCGCGGCGCGGGTGAATCGTTCAATTATCTCTCGCCTGCTCCCCGGCAGCCAGGCCGGGAAGCGGTAGAGGTAAAGCCCATCCTGCACGTGCTCTACCGGCGGGCGGCGCAGGTCGGCCCACCCTAACCTCCCCCGTCGCCAATCCCCCACCATCGCCAGCCCCGGCTCCACGAAGAGGATGCGGTTGCGCCGCGCCAGGCGGGACATGATGTATTGGCGGTTGCGCCAGATATCGTGCCAGGGGTTCGGCGCAAAGCAGACGATGTCGTGGTTCTTAAGCATCGCCGGACAGTCCGCGATAGAGGGCGACGAACCGGGGCGCGAGAGTCGCCCAGTCGTAGCGGCGCACCCAGGCCAGGATGGCCGCGCGGCAGGAATGCCAGTCTCTCTCCGCCGCACCGGCCAGCGCCCGCGTTAGTGCCTCCGGCTTGGCAGGGTCGTACAGGACGCCTTGCTCCGGCCCGACGAGCGCGGGGAAGCCGCCTGTGGCCGGAGCGAGGACGGGGAGGCCGAAGGAGAGCGCCAAGAGCGCCGCGCCCGACGTGGTGATGCGGCGATAGGGCAACACGCAGAGGTCGGCGGCGTTCAGATAGACCTGCACCCGCTCCGGCGGGACGAAACCGGAATAGAAGCGCACGCGCGGGTCTTGGCAACTCAGGGCAGTGATAGTCCGTTCGTAGCCGTGGGCGGGCTCTCCGGCAATCAGGAGCACAAGGTTCTCACCGGGGAGGCCGGCAAAGGCGGGCAGGAGTTCCTCCAACCCCTTGTAAGGTCGCACCTGGCCCAGAAAAGCATAGACAAAGGCCTTCGCGTCCAGGCCCAACTCGCGCCGTGCGGCCTCGCGGCTTATTTGGTTAGGATAAAAGGCCACGTAGTTCGCGTGAGGGATGACAACGACGCCCTGCCAGTGGCGGCGCACCTGCGCCACCGCTTCTGCCGTCTCCTCGTCGTGGGTGTGCAAGGCGTCGGCGTGGCGCAGGAGCCAGCGCGTGGCCCGCATGTCGGCCCCGGTCTCGCTCCCGTCGTGGCTCGCCAGGTTGTGCACCGTATAGACCAGCCGCCCGCCTCCCTTCTGGAAATTCTCCAGCGCGCCCAGGAACGCCAGGAGCCGCGTCGCCCGCCGCCAGGCATAAACCCCGCGATGATTGGCGATGCGCCGGAGCGCGCGCCCGATGGGGTTCTGCCGCCAAGCCGTCATGGCAAAGAAGGGGGGCCTATCCCAATGCTCCAGCCAATGGAGATGCACCACGTCGGCCTGGGCGCGGCTCAGGATGCCCGGCACGGGCTTCGTAAAGGTGCGCACCTCCCAGCCGGGCGCGGCCGCGGCCACCGCCTCCCGCAGGAGCGAGACGTAGGGATTAGCGTCGGGGCCGACCGCGGAGAGGATAGAGACCCGAAGGTGCGATTGGTTCATGATGGTGAGGGCCGTCACGCCCGGCCCATCCCATTATACCTTTGACCGGGGGCGGGGGCAAGCATCGGCCAGGTGAATGGTAGCTCGCGGTGATCATCTCTACCAGAGGGGCACTGGCCTGGTTACGGGTGAGGCAGCCTCGTCGCACGGTCAAAACCAAAATGCCCAGCGTGCCCGTGATGGGCACCCCATGCTCGCGGGCGACGCGGCAAGCACTTAGCGCTGCAACACGCTGAACCAGATCTCAATCTGATCCAACCAGGAAGCATAGGGGCAGCCAGATCACCTCGATCGCCAAGGGCCAGCCG
>JADYZS010000211.1 GCA_020853075.1 Anaerolineae bacterium
ATATACTGTCTGGGCTGACATGATACCCTCCTGTTGGTTTCCCTTTTAGAGGTCTATCATGTCAGCTTACCACAATCTGCTTCGGATGTTAAGGTGCTATCTCCCTAAAAACTGTCCGCCCTTCAACGTAGCGGGGGAGGGGTAGGGGTGGGGGCCTTAGAGATGAACCAGACCAGGAGGAGAATGGTTTCAGAGAAGATGATTTACACCCCCGCTGCGCCCGACGATGCCTTGTGGCAGAACGTGCCCATCGCGTCGGAAGCGTGGTACTACCCGCTCGGCTATCGCCTCTGCGTGCAGACGAACGCGCCCATCGTGCAGGAGATGGCGCGGCGCGCCTTCGCTCGTTATCCCGCATCCCTGGCCGACCCGTCTTCCCCGCCGTTGCGCCTGCGCCTTTGGGTACACGACCTGGACGACCCGGCGGCTTCACCGAGCGGGCCGCACGCCCATCCCATCCACCGGCTGGATGGAGACACTTACTTCGTGATGGTGGGCGCCGGTACCGTTGTCGCTTCCCACCACACGCGCGGCGAAGCCACTGGCTACGTGACGCCCGCGGTCGCGCAGCGCGAGGACGTGCTGCGGGTCGGGCTGGTGGAGGGACCGATCCTCTACCTGGTAGGCCCCCCACGCACAGCCGTCTTCCACGCCGCGGCTTTGGCGCGCGGCGAACGTGGCTTCATCCTGGTCGGCTACCCCGGCAGCGGCAAGAGCACTATGACCTACGCCTGCGTCCGCCGTGGCTACGGCATCGTGGCCGAGGATGCCATTTTCGTCCCCCCGAAAGAGGGGCCTTTGACCATCTGGGGCATGGCTCGCTACCTTTATCTTCTGCCGGATTCCACGCGCTTCTTCCCCGAATTGCGGAACAGGACGGCCACCGTGCAGCTGAACGGCGAAATGAAGATAGTGGTGGACCTGGACGAGATCAGGCCCGGGGCAACCCAATTGCACGCCGGAGCAGGGCCCCTGGTGTTGCTCCGCCGCAACAGCGGCCCCGATAGCCGCCTGGTCGCTTGCAACCCGGCAGACGTTCTCCAGGACATGATGTTCACCGCCAGCCGTGCTCACCAGCGCATGACAGAGGAAGTCCTTGCTCTCCATCGCCGGGTGGCAGACCGCCTTGCACAGCAGGGTGCGTTCACCCTCTACGCCGGTTCGGATCTGGACAAAGCGGTGGATGAGTTGGATAGGCTGGTAGCGTCCTCGTGAGCACCCACGCGCCAAGTCACTTTTAGAGACGACCCGGCGGGTTGTCTCTAAAAGCGTTGGGCAGAAACGCCGATATGATTGAAAAGACCGATCTCGTCACCTCAATCCACCCTGCTCCCGCCGTGGCTGCGCCATCGCCGCCTTCTCACATTCCGCCGTCGCGCGTCTGGATGCGCGTGACGGCAGATCTCCTGGCCTTCATGGGCGGCTCGCAAGAGTGGGATGGCTGGAGCGAGGAGGAAGCAAAGATCGCACCATTCGCAGCGCTGGTGAACTGCGTGGCTTCGTGGCTTCATAACACACTAGCGGGAACACCTTTGGCCGCGTCGCTCCCCACCTCGTTTCTGGAGTACCTCAGCCGCCAACACCAGGCGAACCGGGCGCGTATAGAGCGTCTGCAGGCCGATGCTGCGCGCATCCTGGCCGCAGCCACGCGTGCAGGCATCCCCGTCATTCCCCTGAAGGGCGCGGCGATGCTGGCGGGGGATTATTACCCCCAGCCTGGCCTGCGCCCCATGGCCGATCTGGACTTGCTCGTTCCGGCAAAAAGCATCGCCCAGACAACGCGGTTAATGGAGGAGTTAGGGTACACGCTGCGGGACTCCACCTGGAAACACCACACCTTCTTGCGGCCCGACAACGAGCGGGTGGTCGCCTACGAGGAGCACCCGGATAACCCGCGCCCCGTGGAAATACACCATCGCACTGCGGAGACCCTGTGGGGACTTCTGTGTGACCTGACGGCGCGCGCCTGGGAGCGGGCACGCCCGCGCCGCTTCCTCGGCGTAGAGGCTCTGATGCTGCCCCCTTCCGAACTCTTGTTGCACGTGGCCGTCCACGCCACGTTCAATGTTCTGAACCACACGGCGCGCCTCGTTCACCTGGCCGACATCCGGCAACTTGCCCAGGTGGTAACTACCCAGGGGGAATGGGACGACGTGACGCGCGGCTGGGGCCGCTCCCTCGTCCGCTTCGCGTATCCCGCCATCGGCCTGGCTGCCTATTCCCTCCCTGGTAGCATCCCGCCGCCAGTTTTGTCCGCCCTGGAAGCCCAGGTCTCGCCGCGCCTGGTGCGCTGGGTCGCCAGCGGCCCCATCGTCTCCCTCTCCCGCTACGGCAACGCCCCCCGCTTTTTCCTTGCCTTGCGCTACATGCCGCTTCTGGCCCGCTCGCCTATGGAGGCCATCGCGATGGTTTTCAACAGCACCTTCCCGCCGCGCTGGTATCTGGCGGAGCGGTATCCCAACCTGGCGCGGTCTCGTTGGCTGCCCATCGGGTATCTCCTCCTGGGCCGAGATCGCGTGCGGCAGGCGCGAGACGAACTGGGACAGAAGCACCCTATTTTATAAACAAACCTGTTTATAAAGTTTGACAAACCCGGAAAAGCGTGGTATCATGCCTTCTGTGGGTATGAGCAAACCCGCATCCTGATTTCCTAACCACACAGGAGGTAACCCGTGGTACACACGCTTCCCGCTTTACCGTATGCGTACAACGCGTTGGAGCCGTGGATTGATGCTACGACAATGGAGATTCATCACACCAAGCACCACCAGGCTTACATTGACAATCTGAACAAGGCGCTGGACAAGCACCCCAACCTGAAGGACAAATCCCTGGAATCGCTGCTGCGCGAGATCAACACCGTGCCGGAAGACATCCGCACGGCGGTGCGCAACCACGGCGGCGGCCATCACAACCACAGCCTTTTCTGGACCATCATGGGCCCGAACGCTGGTGGCGAACCGGCGGGTGGACTGGGCCCGGCCATCAAGCAGAAGTTCGGCTCCTTTGATGCCTTCAAGGAGCAGTTGACGAACGCCGCGATGGGTCGCTTCGGCAGCGGCTGGGGCTGGCTCGTCTATACCGGCGGTCGCGAATTGATGGTCTATTCCACGGCCAACCAGGACAGCCCGCTGATGGAAGGCCACACCCCCATCCTGGGCGTTGACGTGTGGGAGCACGCCTACTATCTGAAGTACCAGAACCGGCGTGCCGAATACCTGAAGAATTTCTTCAACGTCATCAACTGGAAGGAAGTTGAGGCCCGCTGGCACAAGGCGATGGGCCATTGAGGACCCGGCCTTTGTGAATTGAGGAGAGAGTAACGTAGAGGGGGCGAGCCCAGTCGCCCCCTCTTTAATTTCTGTTGTCTCTGTGATACCGATCCGGGTAATCGTTTTTGGTGGAGGAATCGCTCCTAAAAATCATAGCCCCCTCGTATTGAGGGGGCTGTCTTTTCTAGCCGAACGCCGATACCCGCTCAGGGGCTATCTTATAGATCACCCGCACTTCACCGGGCGGGTAAGGGTAGGTTGTGCCGGTGTACATCCGGGTCAACCGATACGCGTGCTCAACCGCGCCCTCTTCCGTTATCTCCACTACCCTCCCGCGGATGACGAGGTAGCGGGCGGAGTTATCAGGATCCACGATGTCCAGGGCCACTTTTGCCTGGTGGCGCATGTTGCGATCCTTCTGTCGCCCTTTGGCCGAGTTGAGCAAGATGTAAGTACCGTCGTAGTCTATCCAGATGGGCGTCACCTGGGGGCCGCCGTCCGGCATGATCGTCGCCAGATGTGCCAAAGCCCTCTTGTGAAAGAGATCAAGATGGCTCTCAGGGATTTTGGCAACCAAGACGGTTCTTCACCCCTCTCAATTCGTGCGCTGTTCTATCGGAACGTAGGGCTGGTCAATAGGTCCCACATAGTCGGCCCGCGGGCGAATCAGCCGGTTGTCTGCCAATTGCTCCAGGATGTGGGCCGTCCAGCCGGAGATACGGCTGATAGCAAAGATCGGTGTGAAGAGGTCGGGCGGGATGCCGAGCTTGTAATAAACAGAAGCGGAGTAGAAGTCAAGATTGGGATAAAGTTGTTTCTCTTGCCAGACGACCTCTTCTGCCTTGCGCGACATAGTGTACCACTTCATGTTGCCCGTGCTCTTGCCCAACTCCTCGGCGATCTGGCGCAGCCACATGGCGCGGGGGTCCCAGGTCTTATAGACCCGGTGGCCGAAGCCGGGGATGCGCTGCTTGTTAGCCAGCATCTCCTTGATGGCGCCCTCCACTTTATTCAGATCGCCGATCTTGAGGAGCATGTTCATCACGGCGGTATTCGCGCCGCCGTGCAGCGGCCCCTTCAGAGTGCCGATAGCCGCAACGATGCCGGAGTACATATCCGACAGGGTAGCCACGGTGACGCGGGCCGCGAAGGTAGAAGCATTTAACTCGTGGTCGGCGTGGAGGATCAGGCAAATATCAAAGACGCGCTCGGCCGTGGGTGAGGGCTTCTCGCCCGTGAGCATGTAAAGGAAATTGGCGGCGTGCCTGAGAGAAGGGTCAGGCGCAAGGGGCTCCAACCCGCTACGCAGGCGATGGAACGCGGCGACGATGGTAGGGATCTGTGCCGTCAGGCGGGCGGCAATGCGTGTGCTGGCCTCGCGTGAGGTATCGGCTCCATCTTTATCATACAAAGAGAGCATGGAGACGGCGGTGCGCAAGACGTCCATAGGATTCGCCGTCTTGGGCCAGGCGCGGAGGGCAGCAAGCACTGGCGCGGGAAGCTCACGGCAAGCCTTGAGTTGCGAGGAGAGTTCGTCTAGCTGGGCGCGGGTAGGCATTTGGCCGTGCCAGAGAAAATAGACCACTTCCTCAAAAGTTGACTTCTCCGCCAGGATGCGGATGTCTATACCCCGGTAAGTGAGCTTACCTTCCAGGCCATCCACCGAACAGATGGAGGATGTGGCCGCGATAATACCTTCCAGTCCCTTCTCAGCCATATAGCGGTCCTTTCTGTCTGCATAAGATCGTCTTGGTGAGAGGATACCGTGCCTAACCTGCGGACCTCTCTTCAGGGAGACTCCGAAGCCGCCAGGCTATCATCCCGCCCCCGAGTTGATAGGCATGGCGAAATCCTGCCTGGCGCAACAAACGCACAGCCGGGATGCTGCGATGGGCGGTCAGACAGATGGCGACAACCGGGCGCTGCGGGTCTAACCCCAACTCAGGCAAACGCTCGGCGAAGGAGCCGATGGGGACGTTGATCGCGCCGCGAATGTGCCCGGCGCGAAACTCGCTGGGCTGGCGCACGTCCACCAACTGTGGGGCTGCGCCGTTTTGCAGTTGTGCGTGCAACGCCTTGGCCGCCACTTCCGCCACACGTCCGAAGGGAAGCCACCAGGGAAGAGCCATCGCCTTACGTTTCCAGGAGTGCGTCAAGTTTTTGTTTAAGGACACTGTAACTGGTGACCCCCAGGAGCCTGTGAACCACCTCGCCCTCGCTCACGAAGAGGACCGTCGGGATTCCTTGTATGTCGTAATGGGCAGGCCAGTGTCCGTTCTCGTCCACGTTTAGTCTGGCAATGATGGCGCGGCCCTCGTATTCGGCAACCAGGCGGGCGATGCTGGGCGCGAGGGCATGGCAGGGGCCACACCAATCGGCCCAGAAGTCCACCACCGCCGGCATTGTTGCCTTCAGAATGACTTCCTCAAAATCGGCGTCGGTCACAGGGCGCGGCTCAAGCGCGGGCGGGTCATCGTCCGGCTGCGACGCACCCCGCCCGCGCCCGAAAAGCCTGCGCAAGAGGTCAACCGCCATGCGCTACGTTTTCTCCTCTGCTACCTTCTCCTTCTTGGCCTTCTCCTTCTCGGCATAGGCCAAGACCTGCTCCATCGCGTTCTTCAGGGTGGGGTAAGGGTGCGCGCCCACCAACTGCCCTACAGCCTGCCCGTCCACCACAAACAAGAGGGTAGGGATGCCTTGCACACCATACTGCACGGCCCACTGCTGATTCTCGTCGGTATTGACCTTGGCGACCAGCATCTTCCCCTGGTATTCGGCGGCCAGTTTCTCCAGGGTCGGCGCGACCATGCGGCAAGGGCTGCACCAGGGGGCCCAGAAGTCCACCAAGACCGGGATAGGCGATTGCAACACGGCCTTCTCAAACGCGCCATCTGTCACGTGAATTGGTTCTTTCACCATTGTGGATTGCTCCTCATTTATTCTCTTACATGTTACGCTATTGCGTTCAGCGTCCCGCACGCGGGGGTGAGGGACGATGTTCTATTACGAGGGGAGCCAGGAGCGGGAACCAGCCCGCCTAAGAGTCTATCCTCAAAATACGGGGGATTTGATTTCCTGTCAGCGGATAGGTAGCAGATTAGCGGATAATCCTCTCGTAGATAGGCGTTATCTGCTAATCCGCTACGCCGAAGGCATCCGCTGACCTCTATTGGCTCACCCTCTATGATTTTTAGGATAGGCCTAAGCCACTGGCTCAGGGACCTCCTCTTCAACGATTTTGTGGCTGTGAGTGATTTGCACCGTGCCGCGCAGGGTCGCGCCCACAGAGCAATACTTCTGCTCCGACAGTTCAATCGCACGGGCGACGGCCTTCTCCGACAGACCGTGCCCACGCAGCACGTATTCTATATGAATTTCACGGAAAGTCCAGGGCGGCTCTGTGTCTTGTTTCCCTTCCACGTGGATTTCCAGCCCTGTCACAGCCTGGCGCTGTTTTTCCAAGATGCCTACGACGTCCACGCCGGTGCAGCCGCCCAGGCCCAACAAGAGTAGATCCGAGGGCTTTAAGCCGGTTCCTTCGCTGGCCGGCGACATGACAAGGGAATGTTGGGTAGAATCCAGCCCGACAAATTGGCGGTTCTCTACCCACTTCACCCTGACTCTAGACATCTTAATCCCAACTCCTTCGGAAGTGCATGGCACAGGCATCGTGCACGACTTCTATGCCATTCTCTTCGCAGTAGCGAATAGCCGCCTCAGACTCCGCGCCAGGTTGCATCCAGATGCGGATGAGCCCCAGTTCGTGGGCCTGGCGCACGATTTGCTCCGTCACCTGCGGGGGCACGACAATATCCACCACGTCCGGCTTCTCCGGCAGGTCGGCCAGTGTGGGATAAACCTTTACGCCGTCCAGTTCCCCGCCCTTGGGGTTGACCGGATAGACCTTGTAGCCGGCAGCGCGCAGGGTGCGGAAAATGCGGTTCCCGTATTTGCTGGGGTCGTTGGACGCGCCGACGATGGCCCAGACCCGGCGTGCGATGAAATCGCTGATGCGTTGCTCTACCGGTGTCAGCGTGAAAGTTTGTTCCATGCCTCTCCTTGCATACAGGATACGGGCCGCGTGCTGCCGCGTCGCTCAAGGCAACTTGGTCAGCGCGCCGATGAGCGAATCGGCCAGTTCCTCCGGCGATTCGGTATCGGGCCGGGCCAGACATTCGGCGGCATAGGAACGTACCAGGATGAGGCTGGCCTGTTGCACCGCCGCGCGGATGGCGGCGAGTTGTTGGAGAACAGCCTGGCAATCCCGGCCTTCATCCAACATCTTCTGCACACCGCGCACCTGCCCGGCGATGCGGGCGAGTCGTTTTTGCAGATCCGACTGTGCCTCTGGCGACGCCTGTATCTGGGGCATTGCCATACCGCCCTCCTCCGTCATGGCCCTCAGGCTCATGATATACTATACTGGGGTATAGTATATCATGGGTTGGCATGGTTGTCAAGTAAGCGGCAGAGTGAATCAGCCTACACCGCTCTACTCGTCTAGGGCGATACGCAGGTGGAGTTCCTGCAACTGTCGCGGCGAGACCTCCGAGGGAGCCTGGAAGAGGAGATCCGTCGCGGCGGCGGTCTTGGGGAAGGCGATGACCTCGCGGATGCTGCGTTCGTCCGCGAAGATCATGGCGATGCGGTCAATGCCGAGCGCGATACCGCCGTGCGGCGGCGCGCCGTATTCAAAAGCCTCCAACAGATGGCCGAACTGGGCTTGCGCCTCTTCCGGTGTGATGCCGAGCCGTTGGAACAGGGCTGACTGGCGATCCCGCTGGTGGATGCGGATGCTGCCGCCGCCCACCTCGTAGCCGTTGCAGACGACGTCGTAGGCCTGTGCCCGCACGCGGCCGGGCTCTCTCTCTAAGAGCGGCCAATCTTCCTCCATCGCCGCCGTGAAGGG
>JADYZS010000212.1 GCA_020853075.1 Anaerolineae bacterium
CCCCTTCCCGGGCGTGCGCGCCGTCGTGCTCAAGACCAGTCACAAAATCCCTGGGGAAGTCATCGTCGGTCTGAACAACCGTGACCCCCACTGGCACGACGTCTATCGCATCCATATCACCAGCGGAGATATGACGCTGTTGTTGCAGCACGACCGCTTCATGGACATGACCATGGACGACGACTACCATCTGCGCCAGGCCGCCCAGATGACGGCTGACGGCGGTGTGGAGATTTACGTTCCAGATGGTGGCGATTGGCAGTTATGGGACACCATCCCGCCTCAAGACATGCTGACTACCGAAGTGACTGGCTTTGACAAGGCCAACCGGCTCCTCTACATGAAAGATAGTCGCGGGCGCGATACCGCGGCCCTGCTGGAAGTCAACCCGGAGACGAAGGCGGCCCGCATCCTGGCTGCCGACCCCCAGGCCGACGTCGCTGACGTGGTGCGCCATCCCACAGAAAAGCACGTCCAGGCCGTCTCGTTTATCTACGACCGCAAACGCTGGCAGATTCTGGACCCCGTCATCCGGCCAGACCTGGATTACCTGCGCACCGTAGCCGACGGTGAGGTGGAAATCGTCAGCCGCACCCTGGATGACCGCTTCTGGGTCGTCCTCTACCTGGTGGACGACGGCGCGGTTCGTTTCTACCTCTATGACCGGCCTAGTCGTACCGCCCATTTTCTGTTCACCAATCGCCAGACCCTTGCCGGTCAGCCCCTCGTCAAGATGCACTCCGCCGTCATCAAATCCCGCGACGGCCTGGATCTGGTAGTCTATTATTCTCTTCCCGCGGGCAGCGACCGGAATGGGGACAACTTCCCCGACCGCCCCCTGCCGATGGTTCTCTTCCCGCATGGCGGTCCGTGGGCCCGCGACTTCTGGGGCTACAATCCCTACCACCAGTGGCTCGCAAACCGTGGCTATGCGGTCCTGGCCGTCAACTTCCGCTCTTCCACAGGCTTCGGCAAGGCCTTCACCAACGCGGGGGACTTTGAATGGGGCGGGAAGATTATGGAAGATCAGATTGACGCCGTGCGGTGGGCGGTTGCCAAAGGAATCGCCGACCCGGCCCGTGTAGGGGTGATGGGCGGCAGTTTTGGCGGCTACTCCGTCCTCGGCGGGTTGACCTTTACACCGGAGGTCTTCGCCTGCGGTGTGGATATCGTCGGCCCGTCCAACCTCATCACCCTGTTGGAATCGGTGCCCCCGTACTGGAAGCCGATGTTCCAATTGTTCGTTACCCGGGTGGGTAACCCAGGCACCGCAGAGGGCCGCGCCTTGCTGACAAAACACTCCCCCCTGACGTATGCCGAACGCATCTGCCGCCCGCTCCTCATCGGCCAGGGCGCAAACGACCCGCGGGTGAAGCAGGCCGAGTCCGACCAGATTGTGGCGGCTATGCAGAGCAAGAATATCCCCGTCACCTACGTCCTCTACCCCGACGAAGGCCACGGCTTCGCCCGCCCCGAGAACAACCTGTCGTTCAGCGCCGTCGCCGAGGCGTTCCTGGCGGGAAGTCTTGGCGGGCGTGCCGAGCCGATCGGCAACGATTTCTCCGGTTCCAGTCTCACGGTTCCTGCCGGCGCGCAAGAGGTTCCTGGTTTGGCTGATGCCTTGAACAACAAGCGGTGAAAAAAATATGAACCGTTTTATAGCGGCGGCACAAATCGCCAGCCTGAACCAGGCGGGGCAGGAGGCGGAGGAGGAAGCGATCCTGTTTGTGGCGGGGGAGTGGCGGCGGGCCCTGAAGGCACAATTCCTTCGCCTTGACACCGCTATTCTCTTGTGATATATTGTGACTGCCTCAATACCGCTTGCATATTATCACGTGGCTCCGTGAGAGCTCTTCAATAGAAGTGAACAAAACGGAGTCTGTGTAATCAATAGTTAGGACAGGCTTTCTCTCTCTGAGTCTTTGAGCATTGGTCAAGGGTGAGTTAGTGTCGAACCGATCAGATCGCACCACGTGGGACGGTCAACCTATAGCTTCTGACCCTCCCTTCGGCGTGACCATTGTTGTGTACAGGCGCAGTTCTGAATCGAATGAGTTCCTTCTGCCCGCCATCGGATAAAATCCGACGGCTGGTAGATACAAGAAACCCGCAAGGCGGGTTTTCTAACCGTCTGCCGTCGGTTTCTAACCGATGGCCGGGTCCTTATCAGACAGTCTCGAAGGAGATTGGGCCTGGACACCACCGTCTGGGGCCCTATATCCAGGTGAAGACGTGGTTGATTGCGCGAAGAGGGAGTTGTTCGAGGAGACTGGTCTTCAGCTGGAGCTTGTGCCCGTGGCCCGCGAGCAAGATGATTGGAAACTCTTCTTGGCGAGGAGTTCGGGTCCAGTTGATATTCACCTCAGCGAAGAACATGATCAATACATCTGTAAGAGTAGGATGATCTATGCCAACTGCTTTACACCTTGGTCCGTATCGTTTCTACTTTTACTCATACGACTGCGGCGAACCACGTCATGTGCACATAGATCGCGAGAACAAGAGCGCAAAGTTTTGGCTTGACCCCGATGTGGCATTGGCTGAAAACTATGGCTATAGATCGAAAAGAGTTGCGTGACATTGAACGCATCAAGCGAGAAAACCAGGAGAGATTGAGAGATGAATGGGACGCTTTCTGCAGTGGTAACCCTCGCCCTACCTAGGATCACCAATGTCCTGGTAACTGATGATACCCTATCCGTGGATTTGGAGGATGGGCGCACGATTTCTGTACCGATTGCGTGGTATCCGCGCTTGGCATACGGAACATCTGAAGAACGTGCCCATTTCCAAATTAGTGGTGCGGGCTATGGCATCCACTGGCCAGAACTTGATGAAGATATTGGTGTTGAAGGTCTGGTGCTAGGAAAAAAGTCAACTGAAAGCCCAGTATCTTTCGAGCGGTGGCTCCAGCGACGTAAGCCAAAAGAGTGAGGTGCCAGTCAACACGCGCTTGCAACCGACCTCGTTCCGCGTGCGGCTGGGATAGAGATATAGGCTGTCACTCAGGACCGATGTTGATTCGGTGCCTCCTCCTCATCGCCGCCAGCACGCGCGGCATTGCCGCCGTGTAGAGCCAATAAAGGGGACGCGAGACCGGGAAATCCCACGCGCCCAGCCCCCGCACGAACTCGCCGCCGAACCCCTCCTTAAAGCGATAGACGCCCCAGAGCGGATCCTTCTCGTCCAACTCGTCGGGCGCGCCCCAGAAGTCGTAGCGGCGGCAGCCTTGCGCCCTCGCCCGGCGGATCGCCTCCCATTGCAGGAGATGGTTGGGCATCCGCTCGCGATGCAGGTCGGTGGACGCGCCGTAGAAATACCAGGCCGTGTCGCCGAAGCGGAAGAGAATCAACCCGCCCACCGTCTCGCCCTCCACCTCGGCCAGCAGGAGATGGGCCAGACCCGCGCGCAGGAAGGTCACCCAGACGGTCTCATAATAGGCATAAGGTCGCACCAGGAAGCCGTCGCGCTCCCCCGTGTGGGCATAGAGGCGGTAGAAGGTAGGCAGGTCAGTCTCTGTTCCCCCGCGCACGCGCACGCCGCGCTTTTGGGCCAGGCGCACGTTGTAGCGGGTCTTCTGCTTCATGGCAGCCAGGAGCGCGTCTTCCCCTTGCGTCAGGTCCAGCACCATCGTGTTGCGGAACTGGATTTGCTCCGCCGAGGGGAGCCAGCCGCGCCGCCGCAGGGTTGCCTGGGTCGCCGCGCCCGCGGCAGAATCAGCCCGCACGTCGGGATCTATCTTGATGAAGATGGCCCGCGCGCGCCGCGCCTCGTCCTCCAGCCGCGTGAGCACGGCATCCAGGAGCGAGACGTCGGCGTAATCCAGCGCGGGGCCGCGCGGCACGTAGGCGATGGCGAGAGGGAAGCAGGAGAGGCGGCCCTGCAGAGCAGGGTGCACGCGACGCACCAGGAGCGACGCGGCAGCGATGGGCGCGCCTTCATCCAGAAACAGAAGCCGGCGCGCGGTCCAGCCTGTTTGCGCCTTCGTCTCGCCCCATTCCCACGATTGCAGGACGTGCGTGCCCGGCAGCCGCGCCAGCACGGCGTTCCAGGCTTCGCGGTTGTCTGCGACTTGTACGGTTTGGGAAGACAACTCCCATCTCTCCGTGACTGGATATCTCAAGGTGAGACTTTGAGGGTACATATAGATAGGGTCAGCGGATGGGTAGCGGATTAGCGGATGGCTCTCGCGTGACGGGGAGTATCTGCTAATCCGCTATGCGTAGCATCCGCTGACCTTAGCCGCCCTCGCCTCACACAATCAGCGTCGCATCCCCAAAACTGTAAAAACGATACCCCGTCGCCATGGCCTCTTGATAGGCGCGGCGAATTAAATCTACCCCGGCAAAGGCCGATACCAGCATCAGGAGGGTGGAGCGGGGCAGATGGAAATTAGTGACAAGCGCATCCACCGCGCGGAAGCGGTAGCCCGGCGTGATGTAGAGCCGCGTCCAACCCTCGTAGGCCGATAAGTCTTCGCCCGCGCTCCGGCTCGCCGCTGTTTCCAGCACCCGCACTGCCGTCGTACCGACCGCGAAGAGCCGCCCACCCCGGGCGTGGGCACGGTTCAGTTGCGCTGCCGTTTCCGGCGCGAGGGAAGCCCATTCGGCGTGCATCGGGTGTGTCTCTATCTCATCCACCTGCACCGGGCGGAAGGTGTCCAGCCCGATGTGCAGGGTGACGAAGGCGAACTCCACACCCAGCGCCTGCACCCCCTCTATCAACTCCGGTGTGAAGTGGAGCCCTGCCGTCGGCGCGGCCACCGAACCCTGCACGCGGGCATAGACGGTCTGGTAGCGTTCCGGGTCGGCCAGCGGCGTGTGGATGTAGGGCGGCAGCGGCACGTGCCCCAGTTCCGCCCAGAGTGGCTCAATCGGGCGGTCAAACTCCACGAAGCGCCCGCCGGAGTCTAATTCCGCCACGACGAGACATTCTGCGACTGGCCTATCGGATGAGTGAGGTCGCCCCTCACCCTCCCCTCTCCCCGGTGGGGAGAGGGCAGAGAGAGGGCCCTCCCTCGCCAACACGATCCGCGTCCCCACCCGCGCGCGGCCGCGCACCAACGCCTCCCAGGTCCGGTCGTCTCGCCGCCGCAGCAGGAAGACCTCCACCCGGCCACCGCCGGGAACCTTGCGCCCGAAGAGGCGCGCGGGAATCACGCGGCTGTCGTTGCAGATCAGCACGTCGCCGGGGCGCAGATATTCCGGCAGGTCGCGAAAGTGGCGGTGATGGAGTTGGCCCGTGGCCCGCCGGTCTATCACCAGAAGGCGGGCCGCATCGCGCGGCTCCGCTGGGGTCTGGGCAATGCGGGCAGGAGGGAGTTCGTAGTCAAATTCAGAGGTCTTCACAAGCCTGCGTATCTCTTGGGGCGTTCCTCGCGAAGCAAGCGGGGGTGCGTATCTCGGATGCGCACCCCCGTAGGAAGCGGCTCTTACCGTCCCCCTTGCTTCTTAGGGACGATGGTCACTCTGCGGGCATCGCCCTCGCCTTCGCTCACCGTCGTCACCCCAGGATGGTTACGCAGCGCGATGTGAATCACGCGCCGCTCCGACGGTGGCATCGGCTCCATCCTCACGGTGCGGCGAGTGGCGGCGGCTCGTTCCGCCATGCGCAGGGCGAGTTGCTGCAAATTGCGCTCGCGCCGGGCTTTGTACTCTTCAACGTCCACCACCACGTTGACCCATTGGCCGGTAGCCTGGTTCAGCATCAGGCGCAGCATATACTGGAGCGCGGCCAGCGTCTCGCCGCGGCGACCGATGAGGATGCCCAGATCGCCCCCTACAATGTCCAACAAAAGGGCCGGGGGACTCCCTGGCTGGTCGGGCTCGTGTTCCCAGGTCGTGCGTACCTGAGCCTGCAAGCCTATGTGGGCAAGGAGGTCCAGGAGGAGCGTGCGAGCCTTTTCCGCGATTTGTTCATCGGGCGCGGTGAGGGTTGCCTCTTCCCGTTGCTCCGCTGTCGCCTTCGGCGCACGGCGTGCCGGTGCCGCAGGCGCGGCCACAGGGGCTGAATGTCGCGGTGTACGCTCGCGCCCGCTATCTTCTTCATGGTATTCTGGTATCTTGGTCGCGGCTGCCGGCGCGACGCGCCGGGTCAATCGCACACGCGCATCCTCGGCACCGATGCCGAGTACACCCCGACTGCCAGGGTGTACTACTTCAATTTCCACCTGGTCGCGCGCGAGGCCCAAGGCGGCCAGACCCGTGGCGATGGCTGCCTCAATGGTTTTGCCGCGGAACTCTTCGCTTGTGGGCGTGGCTTCCATGCCTTACTTCCTTCTACGGCGGGGGCGCTTAGGCGCGTCCCCCGTCTTGCTGACGCTCCGCTCTACGACCTTGGCCGTCACAGAGGGTTGCGTCGCCTCCGCCTGAACCGGAGCCATCGCCTTGCTACTGCTGTTGGCAGCGCCTGCGGTGGTTGCCGCTGCTTGTGGACGAAGGCCGCCCCAGCCGGCCACAAAGTACTGCTGAACGATACCCAAGATATTGAACACGATGTAGTAGATGGAAAGGCTCGCAGGGAAAATGAGAGAATAGTAGCCGAAGAGGAGCGAGAAGACGATGGAAATAGTACCCATCGTCTGTGCCTGGCTACCCCCCGCAGTGGGCATCGCGGCCGTGCTCATCTTCTGCTGGATGAGTTGTGTGCCGACAAGAAGGACCGGAAGGATCAGGTAGGGCAGGGCCACGTTCCAGCCGACTGCGGGGGGAAAGGGCCACAGCCAACCGACATTCGCCGGCCAGGCAGCGCAGGAGGGACAATGGAGATCCGAGAGAATAAAGAAAGAGGCGTTCGGTATCTCTGCCAGGCTGCGATGCTGGAGGGCGCCAAAGAGAGCCCACAAGATAGGCAACTGAACCAGCAAGGGAAGACAGCCGCCCAAGGGGTTCACGCCGGCCTCTTTGTAGAGTTCCATCTGTGCCTGCGCCATCCGCTCCCGGTCCTTGCCATACTTCTTTTGCAGTTCCGCCAGTCGGGGCTGGAGTTCCTGCTGTGCCTTCATGGAGCGGATTTGCCGCAAGTTCAGAGGAAGCGTGACAACCTTGAGGATGATGGTCAGGACGATGATGGCCCAACCAAAGTGATAGGGGATTCCTAGAGATTGGATCGTGTTGTTGAGAAAAAGAATCAGCTGTACTAAAGGGTTTATGATAAAATCAAGCATAAATGGGCAAAGACCTCCACAGACACCTCACGGCGTCAGCACGGATCAGGGCACTGGATCATAGCCGCCCGGGTTAAACGGATGACAACGGCTGAGGCGTTTGAGCCCCAGCCAGCCTCCCCTGAGTATACCGTAACGCGAGATCGCTTCGTAAGCTTAATACGAGCAGGTAGGGGTGAAACGGCAACTAGGCGGGTGGATGGGGGAGTTCCCCCGTTGGTAAAGTCGTATCAGCCCCAGAACCAGTCGTTTCATCGTTTGCGTTTGTACCCGCCGAGCGCAGCAAGCGCGCCCGCCGCAGCAGGCGTGTGCAGGCTTCTGCCACCTCGGAGAAGCGAGCCGTGGCCATGGCCGGGCGGGCTACAAAGACGAGATCCCAGCCGCTGCGGATAACATCCACCTGTAAGCGCACCGCTTCCCGGAGAAGCCGTCGCGCCCGATTACGCTGTACCGCCCCCCCCACTTTGCGGCTGGCAGAGAAACCGAAGCGGCTGTGCACCAGGTCGTTGGGCATGGCGCATAGAATCGCCAACGGATGAGCCCAAGAACTGCCTTTTTCCCTTACGGCCCGAAAGCGGTCGGAATCTCGCAGCCGGTAACGGCGTCGCACTCTTTGCTTAGTTCCTGCTCCTCCCGACCCTAAGGGGAATGTTGCAATAGCCCCGCCGGAAGGCAAAACTCAGCCAGCCTGTTCCCGGTCAGACGGTCAGCCGCCGGCGACCATGGAGGCGACGCGCCCGCAATACGTGGCGGCCTCCCAACGTGCGCATCTTCGCCCGGAAGCCGTGCACGCGGTAGCGGCGCCGCACTTTGGGCTGATACGTTCGCTTCGGCATAACGCTCTTCTCCTCAAGGATCGGGCAGCGAGGCCCGTTCGTTTCGCAGTAACACAAAAACGGGGGAGGAAGTAGAGGGCTTCTCTCCCGACCGCGCAAGATATTATACCCCTGTTTGCGGTTCCCTGTCAAATTCAAGAAGGGGGAGGTACTGTATCCAATTCGGCTGAAACTGTCAGTGGGATGGAATTCTGGTAAGGTGTGAACTCATCATCCGACTTGCCAGGAGACCATCCCACAACGCGAAGCCTTGCTTTGCGATGACAAGCCTGCTCCTAGAACGCCGTTCTGTCAGATGATGCTCTCCTTGCTACCTGTTTACGGCGAAGCGGGCCAGTTTGGCGCGGAAGCCGGGGCGATCAAGAACCTGCGGATTGATGACGTGCTCCGGTATCTGGCCCTGAGCCGCACGCAGAATGCCTTGCACGGTTTGCGCATTGCCGAGCCTGCCATCTTCCCAGTTGGACGTTAGCCAATGCGGAGTGAGCACCACGTTGTCCAGGGTCAAGAGTGGGTCATCCCTGGGCAAGGGTTCCACCTCAAAGACATCCAGCCCGGCCCCGGCGAACGCATGTTCCTGAAGGCAGCGAACCAGCGCCTTCTGATCCACTAACTCGCCGCGTGCCACATTGATGAAATAGGCCGTCGGCTTGAGAAGGCGCAGTTCACGCTCGCCGATCATGCCGCGCGTCTGCGCGGTCAGACGGCAGTGCAGGCTCACGAAGTCGGCCTCGCGCAGGAGTGTATCCAGTTCGGGTACGAGGGTCGCGCTCACGGTGGCGGCCTGCTCCGGGCTGGCGTGGGGCGAGAAGGCGATAATGCGCATCTTGAAAGGAGCCACCAGGCGAGCCAGTTCCATACCGGAATGTCCCAGGCCGACGATGCCCAGTGTGTGTCCGCGGAGTTGGTGGCCGATGGTTCTGGCTTGCAGGTCCCAGCGGTAGTCGCGCACCATGCGCTCCAATTCTGGTAGCCGCCGGGATAGCACTTGCATGAAAAGGAACGCGGCAGAGGCCGTGCCGTGGGTGAGGGCGTCGGGTACATTGTACACGACCACGTCGTTCTCGGTGCAGGCTTCCAGGTCAATCTTGTCGTAACCCGCGCCGGCCCGCGCGATCACTACCAGGTTCTCCGCGCCTTCGGCAAAGGTCTCGGCTTTTACCCACGGGCGGCAGGTGATCACGCCGTTTGCCTGAACGATGTGCCCAGGCTTAATCTCCAACGAATAGATGCGACTCCAATAGGTGGGATCGTTCTGTGGCGGGGCCTGGTCTCGGATGAAGTCATAGCAAATGTGTGGCAGGCTCAGACTTTGGAGCAATTCGGCCCCCAGTTCGCCGCCGACGACTTCGCCGTCCTCGGTCAGGTAGTCCCCGGTGAGAAACACCTTGAACACCACCATGCTAATAGTCTCCCTCAATCCCTTGCGTTCGCGCTTTCTCTACCTCGGCTTCACCATACTTCCGCCCACTTTTCACGAATTGTATGTAGTTCGCCAGCGTATGTGGCGACAGTTCTTCCTCGTACGGGGAGGCAGTGATGGAGAGGATAAAGCCACCGCCCGGCGCACCAGCCCGTACTGCCTCATGTACCCTGCGATCCACATCCTCCTGCTGACCAACAATGAGGTCGCCGATTTGCACGTTACCGATAATGCAGAGGCGATCACCAACGCGCCGTTTGACCTCGGCCAGGGGGACATCGCCCATCGGTGGAGCCTCACACGGATGCAACCCGTCAGGGCCCAAATCGGCGATGCGCTCTAGCACACCGTTAAGCCTGCCATGACAATGGATCATAGCCCAACTGCCATGCTGGTGGATGAGGTCAATGAGAGGGGCATCATAAGTGACTACAAACTCGTCAAAGTAGCGGGGAGGCAAGAGAGGGGCGGTTGCCAATTCCGGCCCGCCGATGTTGTACAACGAGCGCGGGCCGTGATCAAGCAGGTAGTGCACGTAGTCGTACAGCCGCTCGTTGACCTGCGCGATCATGCGCTTGATGGTGTTCTTCTCCAAGGCGCAACGTAGAGCGAAATCTTCTGGGGTGAAGAGGTCGGCCACGATACCCAGGCCGTCAAGCAGCGCGGTGTACATAAGCCCTTGCTCGCCGACGCCTTTTTCCAGGGCCAGCGCGGGGCCGACGTCAGGGCGCACGGGCTCGTAAGGTATGGAGAGGAACCGCTGAATATCATCCTCATCTTGGAGGTAGAACTTCTTAATCCATTGGGTGGCAGGACTCGTGTTGGTGATACAGGTAATGGAGCCGCGCGGCGTCTCCACCGTGCGCTCAATGAAGACACCACCTTCTAAAGCCCTGGTATGCGTCGGCACGCGCGTATAGAAGATGCCCCTATCCAGATCCCAGGGGCAGAAGGGGTCACTGTGCTCGCGCGCGTAGTCCAGAAGAGGGCGATAACTCGCCCGCGCGGCACGCCAGTCGTTGAGGTTGTAGGGATAGACCCCGTAGAGCGTGATGGGCATCCGGTCGGGTTCTTTGACCGCCAGGGCAGTGAGGAGTCGCTGGCGGACACTCATGGTCAGGCTCACGGACCACCTCTCATGAGGTAGATATCGCGAATATCCAACCCTTTGTTAGGCATCACACCCTACGGATCCTGTCCGTGTCCTTGGGGATGCCATTCTGGATTGGGTGCCAGACCCCTTCCTGAAAGACCTCGTACTCACGAAAGCAGCATGGAATCCCTTGTGCCCTGCGAGGATCCTGGTGATCCATTAAG
>JADYZS010000213.1 GCA_020853075.1 Anaerolineae bacterium
CTCATCTTTCCAGGAGTAGGAAAGAACGGCCTCTTCAAAGAAGACCTCTTCGGGCTTGATTTTCATCTCCTTGTAGAGAGAGTACCCCAACGGCAACAGCGCCCCTCTCATGTAGAGAGGTACACACCGCTTGCCCATGATGCAGGCCAGGTCGGGCTGCGTGCCGGCGGCCAGCGCCGTGACCAGTTCAACCGCAGGGAGGTGATTCGGCTGCGGCTCTACGTTGAGGACGGCGCCCGTCTTCTGTTGGAACAGTTTTGCGAGGCGGCGGTAGGTCTCTAGGTGGGGATCAAACTCAAGTCCCCATAGCCTACCCGTCTTCCCCTCCAGCCTAGTACCAGCGGCGGGGGTGGACTGGGGTTTGGTTTCCAGGGCCTGGGCAGTTTCTGGAGCCTGTGTGGGGAGAGCAGCTTGAGCGAAGGTGGCTGAGATTCCACCCGCCACGGTCCCCACCGTCACCTTCAGGAGGTCTCGTCTTGTGAGGCCTTTTTTCACAACAAGTGCCAATTCTACCTCGCCGCCGATGAAGGGCGTGGGATCGGGAGGCAGATTTTGCAGAGGGGCAGATGGAAGGCCAGGGAGTGTAGGCTGAGGAAGCCGTTCCTCCCCTCCTCCGCGGATCTCGTCGTACCAGGCTATCGTTTCCGTTTCAGGCTCAACGCCCAACTCTTCCGCCAATACGTGGATACACTCCTCGTATTGGTGCAGGGCAGCCGCGCGGTCGCCCGCCCAGGCATAACACCGCATCAGCGCCCGGTGGGCTGGTTCACAGAGGGGGTCCAGCGCCAGCCAGCGCCGGCCAGTGGCGATGGCGGAATCATAGTCGCGGCGTGCAGCCTGCGCCTGGGCCAGCCGCACCAGCGCGCCAGCAAGTTCATGGTGCAGGCCCTCTGTCTGGTACACCTGCCAGGCATCAAAATCCGCCGTATCCCGCAGCGTGAACCCGGCCAGGAAATCGCCCCGGTAGAGGGCTACGGCTTCTGTCAGATCCGCCACGCAGCCGTCGCAGAGCGGCAACGGAGGATGCTTGTGGGCGTCAACCTGAGCCAGCAGCGCGCGGAAACGGCTGACATCCACCCAGAGACCTGGTCGGATGAATAACTCTATCCGGTCTTGATCGGTGTCCAGCCAGCCTTTGCCGATGGATTTGTTGAGTGAGACGAGGGCGTGGCGCAGGGCCGTTCGCGCCCCTTGCTGATCCAGTTCCGGCCACAAGAGGGTCGCCAGCGCATCGCGGCCGTGCGGCCCCGGCATAACCGCCAGGTAGGCGAGCAGGGCCACCGCCTTGCGGCGCTCCATAGCGACAGGGACGCCATCGCGCTCAAGGCGGGGCGTGCTGAACAAGTACACTCTCAAGCCCAGCATCTCCGCACCTCTCTATGCTCCTAATTATACTCCATATTCCCGGCAAATTCCATAGGTTTTTTGACGAAACCGGCGGCTGAAACGTACTTGGTCCGCTTTTGGTCCGCTCTGGGAACGCCGACCGGGTATCATAATAGCCTAGGGGAGATGGTTTTACGCCCGATGCCTGCACCGCAGTCCATCAGGAGGTGGATATATGAGTCTGCGAAGTGTCTTCCTACCGTTCGTACTGGTTCTAGGCAGGATCGGAAATGAATGGGATGAGAGGATGAAGCGATATAGCGGTATCGTCGTCGTTCTGGCTTGCCTGGTGACGTTGATCATGACCGTCGTAGCCCTCTCAGCCAGTGGCACAGCGCGCGCCATGCAGGATCGCTTGTCAGCACTCCGGGAGCGAGCGGCTGGGGAATCTGACAGCCAACGCGGACTACCGTCCACCCTGGGGCCTGCTCAGCGCCTACGTGATCTTGAGGAAGCAATGCAGAAAGCGTGCCCGGCAAGCACGACTTATCGGGTGTATGCCCATGCTAGCTTTCTGGTCGCCGTTGCTAACATGGTGGGCAGCCCGGATGATGATGACCTGGCTCGTTGCCTGATACTGCTGGCAAAGGCGAACGAGGGTGGCAAGGGGATTGCTATCCTCAACGTAAAGCCAGAGTATCTTATCGTCCCCGCTGGTCATCCGGGCCCAGTATTGTGGCAGTATCATTACTTCTTGGCCGGCCCCGCTGGGATACAATGGTTGCTCTCGGTGCAACACACAGACAAAGAGGTAGTGCACGAGACCGACCAAACGATCAAGGTTTTCATTGATCCCAAAGTAGTTCGCCCCTTCACGGGGTTGTGGTGGGACGAGGTGTTTTACGTTTTCAATGCTACGGGCGCGCTATCGGAGCAGGAACTCCTAGATGCACCGTGGGCAGCGGGCAGCCGAACCTGGGACTGGTGAGGCAGGATCGCAGGCAAATCCATCTCGCGCCTTGCCTGCACTCCATGACACCGCCTGGCGCGACCTGCTTCCTTGCTGTTAACGCAATGCGCAGCAGATTCACAGCCCGATGGTATCCGGCGCGGCCCGGCGTTTCCATGCCTGGTGCTCCGCCTGCCGCTCTGCCACCAGGGCGCGGATGCGCTCGCGGTCGTGCCACTCGCCGGTCATCAGTTGCTTCACTTCCTCAATCTCCAACCAGAAGATGTCGGAGGGTTGGGCCAGGCGGCCTTCGCGTGTCGCATCCGCGCCCGCGGCCAGGGCCCAGGCACGCGTCGCATCCACCAACTGCACCAGCGCATCGTATCCCTGCGGGGCAAGTTCCGCCAGTCGTTGCGCCCTGCGGATGGCTGAGCGCAGGCTCCGGCGGCGCAGGAGGCCGGCCCAGCTCAAGAGCGCCCGTTCCGCGGCCTCTCGCCGTGCTTTCAACCCTTCGGGGGATGGAGGTGGCGCGAGGCCGCGCACTCGTCTCAAAAGCGAGGCCGGATCTTCCCGCCAGCGTGGCGCGCCCGCCTCCAATTCGTCCTCTCCGTGATGACCACAGCCGGCCAGGAAGCGGGCCAGAGCCTCACCCGCGGCGCTGCTGAGGGGGTCGGACGCACCCTGCATCACCCGCGCTAATTCCCACAGCCCCTCTTCACATCTCCGCCCATCGCCCAAACCCACCAGGAGTTCGGCCACCTGCGTCTCAACCTGTCCTCCGTTCTTCTCAGGCAGTTGCCCGGCCAGATCGCTGCGGACAGCACAGGCTCCCTCTCGCAATTCCCAATAGAGGCTCCACAAACCAGTGGCGCGACGCTCCACCTCTTCCATCACCTGCAGGATATCGGCCTGCATCCAACGGCCCGACAGCGCATGGACGCGGGCACACCAGCGTTGCAACTCCCCGAAGACGTCCGGCGCCCTGGTGATAGCCCCTTCGCTCAGACGCAGCACCCGGCGCACCGTCTCGGCGGGCCGCGCCGGGCGTGCAGGTGAAACCAAAGCCTCAGGCGTGACCGGCGCACCCAACGCGCGCTCTGCCTCGGCCAGCGCCACCAGGTTGAGGTAAGGGTGTCCTTTGACCAGCCGCAGCAACATCGCACCTGGCGGCCAGGCATAGCCCAATTCGGAATAGAAGGAGCGGATGGCCCCTTCACACGCGCCTTGCAGCACAGTCCAGGTGAAGGGTGTGGGCAAAATCGGGAGCACATCTTGGAGAGGTAGGCGAGAGAGGAGGGTCACGCAGTCTCCCTAGCAGGAGCAGGCTGGCCGATGCCGTTCACCAGAAGGGCAAAAGCCCATTGCAGCCGGTCGGTCAGAGAAGAGGGTTCAGGCGCGGAAGCCCACAAGTAGAGCTGCTGAAAGTAGAGGGCTTCCAGGGCGGAGGCGATAGCCTCGGCGGGCACGCCGGGGTGGAACTCGCCAGCGCGCTGGCCCTGGGCGATGAGGATCGCCAGCACGCTGTGCAGGCTGAAGCGCCCTTTCTCCGGCGAGAGAAGGTCAGGCACACGCATCGCTTCGCAGAGTGCCTGCCGCACCAGGTCCCGATCCGCCTCCAACCCCTCGGCCAACGCCCGCAACAGCGTCCTGATGCGCTCGGTTGCGGTCAATCCGGACGCACCAGCGTTTGACCGCTCGCGGCCCATCTGCTGTGAGCCGATGATAGAGACCGGCAAACGCCCCAATTGCCGTTCGCCCAGGTCCAGGATAACCGCTTCCTTAGTAGGGAAATAGTTGAAGAAGGTGCCCTTCGCCACAGCCGCAGCCGTCGTGATCTCCTCTACCGTTGTCGCGGTAAAGCCCTTGCGCCGGAACAATTCCAACGCAGCCTGGCGAATCCGTTCGCGGTTTTCCCGCTTCTTGCGCTCCCTTTGGGCGATGCGCTCTATTTCCCTGCTTGTTTCAGCCATAGTGAATTGGCCCCCCTACCGATCAGGCTTAGATAGCAAGTCACCGATGGAAACAGGTTGTCCCGTGGCGATGGACTGGTTGGCCGCTACGCCGATGAGCACCGACATCGCCCCTGCCCGCGAACCGGCCATGTGGCCCAGCAGATCGGGGAGGCTCTTGCCGCCGAACAGCCTCTCCTGGAGGCGCGCGTCGCCGCCGCCGTGGCCTCCCGTGGCCTTTGGTATGTCATAGGTGACGATCTCGCCTTTGCGATTGTACACTTTGGCGTAGTAGCTCGGCTCCTTCAGGCGATGCCCGCTGTGGAATTCCTCTAGTTCCATGCGCCCCCCCGTCCCGTTGAGGGCAGCCCGCCAGCCTTCGTAGGGGCTGTGGGCGATGAGAGAGTAACTGAGGAGTATCCCGCCTTTGTACCGCACCGATACGCTCATGGTGTCTTCAATATCTATCTCATCTGAGAAGACGCAGCGATCCCGGAAATAGTTATCCTCGTGCTCCGCGTCAAAGTAAAAGGCTTTCAATTCCGGGTCGGCGGCGTAGTCCACGTAGAATTCGCAGGTACTCTTGTAGGTGCAGGTAGAACAACGTTCTCCCCGCTCCTGGCGCGTGGGGCCATAGAAACGACGTTCGCCGTAGGCAGAGACCCCCTGAGGCTCGTCTTCAACCCACCAGTTGATCATGTCAAAGTGGTGCGTCGCCTTGTGCACCAACAGGCCACCGGAATTCTCTTTGCGGCGGTGCCAGCGGCGGAAATAGTCCGCGCCGTGGCTCGTGTCCAGGATCCATTCAAAGTCCACGTTCAGCACCCGCCCGATGATCCCTTCCCGCAGGAGTTCTTTGATGCGGGTCACGTAGGGCGTAAAGCGGTAGTTGAAGGTAACGATCACCTTCTGGCTGGTTCGTTTCTCGGCGGCGAGGATGGCACGACACTTCTCGTCGTCAATGGTCATCGGCTTTTCGGTGATGGCATCGCAGCCCGCCTCCAGGGCGCGGAGGATGTACTCGTGGTGGTAGCGATCTACCGTCGTCACGATCACGCTATCGGGCCGGGTCTGGCGGATCATGTCGGCAAACTGCTCGGGCCGGTACGTGGGCACCGGCGGATGTCGCCACTCGCCGGCGAGTTTGTCGCTGTACTGCGCCAGGCGGATTGGCGCCAGGTCGCAC
>JADYZS010000214.1 GCA_020853075.1 Anaerolineae bacterium
CTCTACCGCGCGGCGCAAGAACATGGGGTACGGATCTTCTTGGATGGCTTGGATGGCGATACTACCGTCTCTCACGGCTACGGCTATCTGACCGAACTCGCCGCCACTGGCCGCTGGCGGACCCTGGTCAGGGAAGCGACCGCGCTCTCAACGAGATCCCCCGCTTTTTACACGCCCCGGCGCATCGTTTGGGAATTCGGGTTCAGGCCCCTGGCCCCTGAATCGGTGGTACAGGCCTGGCGCAGGTTGCGCGGACGTGCTCAGCCTCCCTGGGGTGTTGATACGGTGATTAATCCAGCCTTTGCGCGGCGCATTGGTCTGGCGGAACGAGCCCGCACCTTGCTGCGCGAGACCTCCAAACCGGTGTGGACAGAGAGAGAGAGTCACCGCCAGGGGCTCGCTAACGCCTTGTATCAGCACACCCTGGAAATGGCAGACAAAGCCGTTGCCGCCTTCTCGTTGGAAGCCAGGTATCCGTTCTTTGACCAGCGGCTCATGGAATTTTGTCTGGCTTTGCCCCCCGACCAGAAATTGCGCCAGGGGCAGACGCGGGCTATCCTGCACCGGGCGATGACCGGCACGTTGCCGCCGGAAGTATTGACGCGGTTCACGAAGGCTAATCTCGGGCCCAACTTCATGCTCAGATTGCTGGATCGTGACCGGCAGATGCTAGATGCGGTGGTCGCAGATGCGCCACAGATCGCCGGAGAGTACGTAGATGTGGCCTTGTTGCGTGGAGCATATCAGCGATACACGTCGCAAGTTCCGGCCAGGGAGCCGGATGCCCTTGCTCTGTATAGCGTGGTGGTTCTGGTGCTTTGGTTGCGTGCGTCAGGCCTGGCACAGTAGAAGGAGCATAACCTATGCTGACAATGGAACGGCCTCGCGCACTCCTGTTATGAAATTGTAAGGTTCTTTCGTCTCAGGCCCTATTGACAGATGCCCCTATCCGTGCTATAATTTCCCCAGAGTCGCGGGATAGTATTCTAAACTAAGCGCGCCATCTCTGTGCGGAGAGATTTCTATGAGTGAAAAAAGAGCCCAACCGAAGAAGACGTGGACAACGCCACAGTTGATTGTCCACGGCAGTGTAGAAAAGATCACCGAAACTTGTAACGTGAAGACGTTCGGCCTCTATGATGGGTGGGTCTGGACCAACGGCGCTCCTCTGAAGACTGCCTGTAGCTAGGTAGCGCCATCCAGCAGCGGTCAGCGTCGGCGAAACGTTCTTTGGCGCTGCTGCGGTCCAGCCAGGGCTATTACCATCCTAGGCGAAAGGGATGTAGCCCAGCGGTTTCGGTAGATATCCAGGTCAGTTAGCAACTCGCCGGTTAAGGGGGGGGACTGTTGTTGTTGGCCCCTTCGCATACCGGCGATATTATTATCCGGCCTGACTCTGCTTGGTGTTGGGCATTGGCTCTGGTATGGTCTTTACGAATGGGGATGGGGTGTGTATTCTTACTTCGCCTACGGGCTGGGCATAGAGTCCACCTTGTCTTTGCCAGAACTTGTGGCTGCGGAAGCGGGGCGCGACGTTGTTGTCAGCGTCGCTGGCGATGACCGCGTACCGCCGGACGCCATAGGCAAAGAGCAGTACGTACGCATCGCGCCGGAGGAAGCGATCATTGCTCTGCAAGGGGTCGGCGTGTTCCTGATACGCCATGGCCGCGAGATCGTTGTGATCCCGGCCCCGGCGGTGGACGAATCTTTGCTCCGGCTTTACGTCTTGGGAACCGTCATAGGGATCTTGCTCTACCAACGGGGGCTACTGGTCCTCCATGCCAGCGCTGTGCGGGTGAACGGCTCGGCTGTGGCCTTCCTGGGAGCACCGGGTTGGGGCAAGTCTTCGCTTGCTGCCGCCATGTATGCGCGCGGACACGGCGTTGTTGCCGACGACGTAACGCCCGTGAATTTGGAATCGGGTTCAGCCACCGTGTTCCCCGGTTTCTCCCAACTCAAACTGGATGCAGAAGCGGCTCTCTCGCTGGGGTATGACCCCAACACTCTTTTTGTGCTCCATCCCCAGGAAGAGAAGCGCGGCTATCGCGCCACCCGAGATTTTTCTACCATGCCGGTTCCCCTGTCGCGTGTCTATGTCCTTGATGATGGCCTCGCCCCAGAGATTGAGCCGATCCGGCCCCGAGAGGCGGTGATAGAACTGGTGCGTCACTCCTTCCCGACTCGCTTGATCCAGCCGGGTGGCGCGCCTCACCTGGTACAGTGCGTTCATCTTGCCCGAAAGGTTCCCTTTTATCGTTTCCGGCGTGCTGCCTCCCTCTCCTCTCTGAGCGAAACGGCACGTTTAGTAGAAGAACATTTACATAACGAAATACTTTTCACCAGATGATACAGTCTATGGTCAACGCGATGTCTATGCAATCTATCGTCATAGCAACAAAGGAACAGGTTTCTTGTGATCTGGATGGTGAGATCGTCATCCTAGATCTCAAGAATGGGATCTATTATGGTTTGGATGCTATCGGCGCCCGCATCTGGAACATGCTTCAGGAGCCCCAAACCGTTGGCGCTATTCGCGACGCTATCCTGTTGGAATACGACGTTGAACCTGAACGCTGCGGGCAGGATCTCTTGGGGCTCCTTCGGGATATGGGAGATAAGGGGCTCGTAGAGACGCGAAATGAGACGGCTACGTAAGTTCCTCCGTCTCCCCGCAGCGGATCGCAAACTCCTGGTCAAATCATTCTTTCTGGTTTGGGGGGTCAGGCTAGGTTTGTGGCTTCTGCCATTTGTGACCTTACGACGGCTCCTGGCCTGGGCAATGAGGCCGGGCACCAGGAAGTTGGAAGGAGAGGGAGGCTTCGCAGAAAAAGTCGCTTGGGCTGTGACGGCGGCAAGCCGCTACGTGCCTTCCGCGACCTGTCTCACCCAGGCGTTTGCCACGCAGGTGCTGCTGGGCCGGCGCGGTCTTCCTGCCCGCTTGCACATCGGTGTTGTAAAGGGTGGGGATGGCCGTCTGCAAGCCCACGCCTGGGTAGAGAGCAACGGCGTCGTCGTGATCGGCGGATCAGGCCCGGACGTTGAACGTTACAAACCGTTGTTGGCTTTAGATGAGGCTGCGCCGTGAGCGCTATCGCCGGCATCTTTTTTCTTGATGGCCGGCCCGCCGAACGCGCGTATCTGGAACGGATGCTGGAGAGTGTGGCTCACCGCGGGCCGGATGGCGTTGGCTTCCACGTGGAGGGCGCTGTCGGTCTGGGACAGCGGATGCTCTGGACGACGCCTGAATCCCTCTACGAGCGGCCTCCGCTGGCACATCATTCCGGCGACATTGTCATCACCGCCGATGCCCGCATTGATAACCGGGAAGAACTGATAGAGGCGCTTGGCACCTCGGATCGCCCTCGTGGCGAGCTCACCGATAGCGCGCTCATCTTAGATGCCTATGAACGCTGGGGAGAGCGTTGCCCGGAGAAACTCCTGGGTGACTTTGCTTTTGCCATCTGGGATAGGGGTAGAAAGCGGTTATTCTGCGCGAGGGATCATTTCGGGGTCAAGCCTTTCTATTACTATCGCTCTGCTCGGCTTTATGCCTTTGCCTCTGAGATCAAGGCGCTCCTAAGCCTGCCGGAAGTGCCCTGCGCGCTGAACGAGGTGAGGGTGGCCGACTATCTGGAGGTGATGTGGGAAGACAAGACCATCACCTTCTACCAGGATATCTTCCGGCTTCCGCCCGGTCACAGCCTGACGGTGACGCCGGGACAGGTGTCGGTACAGCCATATTGGGCGTTGGCTCCCTCTCATAGGCTGCGGCTCAGTTCAGATAACGAGTATGCGGAGGCCTATCGCGAGGTCTTCACCGACGCTGTGCGCTGCCGGCTGCGCAGTGCCTTCCCCGTAGGCTCCATGTTGAGCGGAGGGCTGGATTCCTCTTCAATTACGTGCGTGGCGCGGGGATTGCTGGCGCAGGGTGGAAACCGCAGGCTGCACACCTTCTCGGCCATTTTTGACGACGTTCCAGAGTGTGACGAGCGCCCTTTCATTCACGCGGTGCTGGCGCAGGGGGACGCTGAAGCCCATTTTGTTCACGGAGACAGGTTGAGCCCCTTGGCCGATCTGGACCGTGTTTTATGGCACGAAGACGAGCCTTATCATGCTCCTAACCTCTTCTTGCACTGGGGGCTCTGGGACACTGCCCGTCAGCACGGCGTCCGTGTCCTGCTAGATGGTTTCATGGGCGATACCGCGGTGTCCCATGGCACCACCTATGTGGCCGAGTTGGCGCGCTCGTGGCGGTGGCTTGCATTAGCCAGAGAGGTGAAAGCGGCTGCCAGGGCGAACCCTCGTGCATTTTGGCGAGTGTTGTGGTATTATGTACGGGACGATGGGTTGAGACCTCTGGTTCCTGAGCCAGTTCGGCAAGCCTGGCGCGTGCTGCGAGGGCGGAAAGAGGGCGCATGGCTCCCGGGCCCTTTGGTCAACCCAAATTTCGCCCAGCGCGTAGGGCTGGCGGATCGCATAAAGGCTCAGGACAGGGATCGTGCCAGGCGATGGCGCTCAGAGAAAGAGAAGCACTTTCGGGATCTTACCTCCGGTTTAATCCCAAGTGCGATGGAGTGGGCTGACAAAGTGGCGGCATTTTCTATTGAAGCCCGCTATCCCTTCTTAGACCGGAGGTTGGTGGAATTCTGTCTCGCGCTCCCGCCTGTCCAGAAATACCATGATGGCTGGAGCCGGATGATTGTGCGTCGCGGGCTCGCCGGTATTCTCCCTGAGAAGGTGCAGTGGAGGCAAGGTAAGGGTAACGTCGCCCCCATTTTAGAGGGCGGTCTGTTGGCTTTTGAGCGGGAGCGGTTGGAAGACGTGATGGCGAATGCTCCCGACGTCATAGGGGCGTACATAGATGTGGCGACCTTGCGGGAGAGTTATCGCCAATACGTCCTTCGGGGCGGTGGCGACACAGTGCATCCGGTCTGGTTAGCAGTGGTATTAGATTCGTGGCTCCGTCGTACAGGGTTGGGACGTAAAGGCGAAAGTTCGGCAATAGACAAGACCCCAATACCTGTATGTTGATCTCTAAGCATCGCGTAGCGATTACAAATCATCACAACTCACCTATATTCAGGAGTAGCCATGAACGAGAAAGAAGTGCGTGAAGTTCAGAAGAAACCCTACCAGACGCCTGCGCTCACGGTCCACGGGACTGTGCAAGAAATCACCGCAGGATGGGGTCGCCGGTGGAACGACTTTTTCTTTGGCGATGACGATGATGGTTTGTGCCATCCGATACTCGGCCAGCTGTGTAAATCGTGACCGCGGGCCTGCCGCGGCATAGCAAGCCGTTATTCTTGCCTGACCTGGAGTAGCCGCTCCAGGTTTCAGGCTTTCCACTGTTGATAAGCACCAGCCTCGCTTGTGTTAATGGGGCTGGGCTTTTAATTGCTTGTCATACTGACGACGAGAGTGGACACAACTTTGCCTGCTGCGTTACGTAGAGTCGTAGGCCAGTTGTCTTACCTACGCCAAACCTGGTGGTTAGTCTGGGAAGCATCCAGGGGCTGGACCCTGGCCTGGGCTGCCCTGTTGGTGGTGCAGGGTCTGCTGCCAGCGGCCACCGTCTATCTGACGGGACGGCTGGTTGATAGCCTGGTTGCGACGGCGGGGAGCGGCGGTTCCTGGGAGACGATCCGCCCGACCTTAACCTTGGCTACCCTGATGGCCGCGGTGATCCTCGTGGGAGAGTTCCTTCAGAGCGCCAGCGAATGGATACGTACCGCCCAATCGGAGTTGGTGCAGGATCATATCAGCAACCTGATCCACCAGAAGGCCCTGGCTGCGGACATGGCCTACTACGAGTCGCCAGAGTATTACGATCGCCTGTACCGGGCTCGCACCGATCTCAGCAACCGCCCGTTGGCTCTTCTGGAAAGCGGTGGCAGCCTCTTGCAGAACGGCGTGACCCTGGTGGCGATGGCTACGGTTCTGATTCCCTACGGAGCCTGGTTGCCCCTCGTTTTGTTCGTCAGCACGCTACCGGCGTTTTACGTGGTGCTCCGTACCAATCGCCGCTATCATCGGTGGTGGGAGGAGACTACCCCCGACAGGCGATGGTCTCAGTATTACGACTCCATGCTCACGCACAGCGCGATGGCTGCCGAACTCCGTTTGTTCAGTCTCGGAGGTCATTTCCGGGCAACTTTTCAGGCGTTGCGCCAGCGGTTACGGTCCGAACGCCTGCGGCTGATCAAAGACCAGAGCCTGGCTCGCATAGTTGCCGGTGCGATAGCCTTTTTGCTCTCAGGGGCCGCGATGGCCTGGATGCTCTGGCAAACCTTGCAGGGGACGGTGACCCTGGGTGGCCTCGTCCTTTTCTATCAGACCTTCAACCGGGGGCAGAGCCTCTTGCGCTCGCTGTTGGGGAACGTGGGCCAGATTTACACGAACAGCCTCTTCCTTGCTAACCTTTTTGAGTTCATGGCTCTGAAGCCAGAAGTTGTTGATCCGCCCCGCCCGATTCCGGCTCCGCGCTCTCTAAGGGACGAGATACGTTTCCGGCAGGTTACTTTTCGCTATCCTGGCAGCGAGCGGGCAGCCTTGCACGATTTTAATTTCACCATCCCCGCAGGCCGGACGGTGGCTATCGTCGGCCCGAACGGTGCGGGTAAAACGACTTTGGTCAAGCTCCTCTGCCGCTTCTACGATCCGGAGGCCGGTAGCATTGAGATGGACGGCGTTGATATACGCCATCTGTCCGTGGCAGAACTCCGAAAAATGATCACCGTCCTGTTTCAGTTTCCGGCTACTTACCACGAGACCGCGGCTCAGAACATCGCCTTCGGTGATCTCGCCGCGCAGCCAGGTCGGGCTGAGATTGAAGCCGCTGCCCGCAGCGCCGGCGCCCACGAGATCATCGCGCGCCTCCCCAAAGGATACGACAGCCTGTTGGGAAAATGGTTTGCCGATGGCGCCGAACTGAGTGGGGGCGAATGGCAGCGCATTGCCCTGGCTCGCGCCTACCTGCGGCGGGCAGAGATCATCATTCTGGATGAGCCGACCAGCTTCATGGATTCCTGGGCTGAGGCCGATTGGTTTGACCAATTTCGCACGCTGGCAAACGGGCGTACCGCTATCGTCATCACCCACCGTTTCACCGTAGCCAAACGTGCCGATATAATCTATGTGATGGACAATGGCCGCATCGTGGAAGCGGGCAACCACGAGGAATTGCTGGCTCGCGGTGGTCTCTATGCCCAATCGTGGGCGGCGCAAATGCAGGCCAGCCCCGTGTGATGGTCTTGGGGCCTCAGAGAGCACGATCCATCATAGTGGGGTCGGGAATGGGGCAAGAAATAGCATACGAGGTGTTGCTCCGTTATCTTAGCAGGGCTGCCGGGGAACCCCGAACTGGCGGGTCTGATCGGTTGTCCGCGTCCACCTGGGAAGAAGTAGCACAGCGGGCAGCCGAGCACGGTGTCGCTCCTTTGCTATTCCAGAGGTTGCAGGCCCTATCGTCAACCGTGCGGGTCCCGGCCTCAGCCATGAATACTCTCCGTGACCTGTACGCGGATAGTATGCTGAGGGGCATGCAGATACACAGGTCTCTACACCAGTTGCTGAGCATGTTTCGGAGGGGCGGCATTCCGATCATCGTGCTCAAGGGCGCTCATCTGGCTCAACTCATATACAAGAATGTTGCCCTCAGGCCCATGATTGACGTGGATATCTTGGTCAGGAAAGCCAATCTGCCACGAGTGCACGAGATGCTGCTGGCGATGGGGTATAACGTCTCTGGTAGCCAGGCCCAATTGGAGAAAGAGCACTTCCACTACATTTATTCGCCACCTGATGACGGGATAGGGGTGGAGGTCCACTGGAACATCCAGCAACCCACTTTCCAGATTGACGTGGACGGACTGTGGGAACGGGCCTTGCCGGCCAGTATAGCCGGTGTGGAAGTGCTCGTCCTGTCGCGGGAAGACCTATTGCTACACCTGTGCCTGCACGTCTCCTCTCATCATCTGTATAGTTGGTTCGGGCTAAGGGCCATCTGTGACATCTCGGAAACCATCCATCATTACGGCGACCAGATAGATTGGCACGTTATCCAGGAACGTTCTCGCGAGTGGAAGGCCAGCAACTCCGTCTATCTCACATTACTCCTCGCTCGGAAGTTATTGGATACCGCCGTGCCCGATAGCGTGCTCAGAGGCATCAAGCCGGATGATTTTGATGCGCGCTTAGTCGCCTGGGCCGAGGGTCGTATCTTCGCGGGGTCGGATGCCCGTGAAGAGCCTCCTTCTACGGTATCGGATGGTTTTGGGCGGCTGTGGGCGTCCAGGCGGTTCTTAGATAAAATCTCCATCTTCCTCAAATTGTGTTTCCCTGCTTCAACCACGTTGCTTCGAAAGTACAACTTGCCGCCTCATTCCCGGCGGGTCTATCTTTACTACCCCTTGCACGTGGGCGATTTTATTTTGAGGCATGGCCGCACGGTCTGGCTGATGTTGCGCCGTGATGGAGAGACCATAGAATGGGCAGACCGGGAAGCCGGGAGAGTATCCTTGGTGAAGTGGCTGACACCGGCCCGCTAGGTCTGTCGTGTCTTACCCTCTCTGCCCCATCTCGGCAGCGTTGAGCACGGCCCCGCCTGAGAACCGCTCGCTCCCCAAAGATAGCTCAGCCGCGCCGATTGCCAACACTCGCTGATAATTTTTGAGGCAGGTTTGGGAATTTGGCAATTGTCAACTAATTGTAAGGTCATCGCTGTTGACAGGAGCACGTCCTTGGGGCTATTATGATTATTGTGTTTATCGCTAGAAAAATAGCGAGAGAACCACGGGAAGCCAGCGGGAAGGGATCCCTCGCGGGTGCCATGGCGCAGTCCGAACCTTGTTGTAGTAGTTCACAATTGGGGGCGCGTTAGGAGTGCCTACCTCTCCTTGCCCACCGCTCCCAATTGCACCGATAAATCGGCTGTCCGTTGTAGCCACTGCTCCGGATGGTCGTAAAACTGCTATGACGTTTTCCACGGTTCGCCGTCCGAGGTTCGCGACCGGATGTGTGGAAGGGCGGAGCTTGCCCGCGGGAGGCTGAGATAGACAGTCTCCTGTAATCCACCTTCGGCAATCTTGAGACGGGCCCTTACATCTCCCCGCGATTCTGATACTCTCTGCACTTTACCTCCCTACCCATATCGCATCCTGTTTTGATTGACCAGACCTGATCATGCCGTCGCCGGCATCAGGCGGCGGTTCTGCTTGCGTTGAGAAAATCGGCGCGCCCGTTCTGAATTGGAGAACGAAGGCAGAACGACGCCACGTTCCATAAAGCGAGAAGATGATGACTGCTGACGAAATACGGCCCCTGGTGATCTCTGTCATCATTCCGGTTTATAACAGCGCGGCTTTGCTGAGCCGTTGCCTGGAGGCGGTGACTGCCTCCGACTATCAGCAATACGAGTGCATCGTGGTTGACGATGGCTCAACAGACAATTCCCGCGCCACGGTAGGCCGCTTTCCGGTGCGCGTATTAGAACTTGACGGGGGGCCGCGCGGCCCGGCTTACGCGCGCAATCGCGGGGCACAGGTGGCGCAAGGAGAGATTCTGTTCTTCATAGATGCCGACGTGCTGATCGTTCCCGACACCCTCAGCCGGGTCGCCGCGACGTTCGCCCGCCAGCCTCGCATAGATGCTGTGTTTGGTTCTTAGGACGACACCCCGGCAGTGGATAGCCCGGTATCGCAGTTCAAGAATCTTTTCCACCATTTTGTGCATCAAAGGGGGAGCGCGGATGCGGTGACGTTTTGGAGCGGCTGCGGAGCCGTGCGCCGTGAAGTCTTCCTGGCGATGGGCGGCTTTGACGAGGAGCAGTATCCTCGCCCTAGCATTGAGGATATTGAGTTGGGCTACCGCATGACCGCGGCCGGCCATAAGATCGTATTGAACAAAGAGATTCAGGTAAAACATCTGAAGCGTTGGACGCTCCGCGGCATGGTGAAATCCGATGTCTTTGACCGCGCGATCCCGTGGACATTGTTGATCTTGCAAGACCATCGCCTGCCCAACGATCTGAACCTGCGCCTCTCCCAGCGGGCCAGCATGGTTCTGGCTTACGTGCTGTTGCTCTATCCGGTGTTGCTCGCCATCTTGTCTCTCTTATCGGTCTCTCTCTCTGGCTGGGTGATCGGGCCGTGGTTGCTGGTCATCCTGCTGATCGGGCTGCTCAATCGTGATCTGTACACCTTCTTCATTGGGAAGCGCGGCACGGCGTTCCTATTCGTCGCTTTTCCTCTGCACATACTTTATTACGTCTATAGTGGCCTCGCTTTTGTTTGGGGGGCTGCGCTCTATCTCTTAGGTAAGGACAAGAAAGGTCAAAGCCGCCGACGTGCTGCCGACTCTAAGAATGTGGGGCCCAGGAGCCGGAACGATGTCAGGGAAAGCCACGGTACGTTTCGCGGATAACTCTATCTCTCAACACAGGTTGACAGCCAACGACAATGAGCCAACGCTGGAAACTCACCTTAGCGGCGATTCTTCTCCTGGCCCTCGTTATACGCGTCTGGGGGATTGCCTTCGGGCTGCCGCATCGCTACCATATAGATGAACCTCACTATGTTCTGGGTGCTCTCAACCTCGGCAGGGGCGAGTTTCACCTGACCCAGCCACAGAATACCCCCAATCTGTGGCAATTCATACTCCTGGGGGACTATGTTATTTTGTTTCTTATCGGGCGGATTGCAGGAGCGTTCTCTCAACCCAATGATCTGGCTACTCTCTACTTAACGGACCCTTCGGTTTTTTATCTTATCGGGCGATTATCCAGCGTGATTGCCGGGGTGGCGACAGTAGCGCTAACCTATAGGCTGGGTAAAGAGGCCTTTAACAGACAGACAGGGATGTTCGCTGCATTTTTCCTATCCCTTTCCTTCCTTCATGTACGTGATTCGCACTATGCTGTCAGCGACGCCTTCGTCGTCCTGATGACGACTTTTGTCTGTTATGCATCTGTGACCTACGCTCACGGAGGAGGTCGCCGCTTTTTGCTCTTGGGGGCAATGGCCTGCGGCGTCGCGATTGGCATGAAGTACCGTCCAATGACCTTCGTATTGCCGCTTATGCTGGCTGCTATATGGCGGCTTGGACAGGGAGGAACACCGAAACTATCGCTTGTGCTGCGAACCTATCTGCTCTTAGTAGGGGCTTTAGGAGCGGGTTTTCTGATCGGTTTCCCAGGAGTTATTCTCAACACGGCGGTCTTCCAGCATCACGTTGAGGCAGCCATACAACAAGCCGGCGTATCCCAGGGAGAGATCGTGATACGTCCGGCAACCGTTTCTTACGCCTGGCTATTGGTGGTAGGCATGGGACTTCCTATGGCAGTCGCCTCAGTCGGCGGGATGGGCCTATCCCTCGGTAAGATCCGTCGTGCAGCGCTGCTCGTGGCTTTAACAGCGCTGGCTTACTATTTTCTGATTGACCTGGTCCGGCCCCACTTAGCCCGCTACGCTCTTCCTTTGCTTCCGCTGTTGGCAGTGTTTGCTGGTTTTTCCGTTCACTCTCTACTACGATGGATAGGAAGCCAGCGACCTGCATGGGTTGGGCTTTGTGGTGTAATCCTGATCATGCTGCTCGCAGGGATTCCATTTGCAGACGTCGTACGGCTCAATTATCTTCTCACCCAGGTTGATACCCGGACATTGGCTAAAACCTGGATTGAAGAGAACCTGCCCTCGGACAGCAAGATCGCCCAAGATTGCACTTGTTACGTGCCGCCCTTATCTACATCTAGCGACCCCGAGCCGCGTTCGCGTCGCGTTTACGATCTGTTCTTTGCGATGGGTTCGGGTCTGAGCGATTATCCGATCCAGTACTACCGTGATCAGGGTTTTCAGTACCTGATCACCTCCAGTTTTATCAGCGATAATCTGCGGGCTGATCCGAACCGACGAGAGTTCTATGTGTCCCTAGACCGAGAACTGGAGATAGTACAAGAGTTCAGGCCCAACAAAGGCGATATTGAATTGCCTTTCGTACTTGACGAGATTTACGGCCCCATTGTCAGCCAATGGCAACGAGAACGGCCTGGGCCGGTGCTCAAGATATACAAAATCAAAGAGCCGGTCAGCACCAGGTAGCGCGTTACTTTTAATAACTCTGGAGAATAGATCGTACATGACGGCAGGGACTCAGAGTAGGAAGCCTCTTGGTGGCTCTCATCGCAAACTCGGCCCCCTCATTCTAGGGGCCATACTTCTCGTTGCCTTTGCTCTGCGCTTGTATGGGCTCAATGCGGGGCTTTGGTACGACGAGATATTGACTTCCATCAACTATGCGCGGATGTCCTTCTTCCAGATCATCACAACCTATGACTCTCAGAACCAGCACTTTCTGTTCTCTTTGCTGGCCCGCGCTTCAATTCTGATCTTTGGCGAAAGCGCCTGGGCCCTAAGGCTTCCCGCCGTCATCTTCGGCGTCGCGAGTATCTGGGCCCTCTATCTGCTGGGGCGTGAGATCGGCAGCGAGACGGAGGCTCTGCTCTCCGCCGCCTTGTTGACGTTCTCGTACCATCACATTTGGTTCAGCCAGAACGCCCGTGGCTACACCGGGCTTCTCTTCTGGACGATCCTTTCCAGTTGGCTTCTCCTGCGCGCGCTCCGAGAAGGCCGGCCGCGGCTCTGGCTCCTCTATGCTGCTGCTGCCGCTCTCGGCATGTACACGCACTTGACGATGATCTTCGTCATCATCGGCGGCCACTTTGCCGTCTATCTCGCCGCGTTTCTTTTCCGGCGTCGTGAGTCGTGGCCCAGCAGATGGAGCGGGATGTTTCTCGGTTTCGGCCTTTCAGGCTTCTTTACCTTACTATTGTACGCGCCTGCTTTACCGCAGTTTGCCGGTGGCTTCTTCGGAGAAGAGGGCAACGTTATAACCTGGAAGAATCCCCTGTGGACCCTGTTAGAAGTTGCCAGAGGTATGCAACTAGGCTTTGCCGGCGCGGTGGCTGCTCTCGTCGCCCTTCTGGTTTTTGGCGCAGGGCTGTTCATTGTCCTCCGCACGAACCCGGCTCTTATTCAACTCCTCATTATCCCGGCGGTTCTTGGTGCGGGCGTGACGCTGGCGACTGGACACTACGTGTGGCCTCGTTTTTTCTTTTTCGCCATC
>JADYZS010000215.1 GCA_020853075.1 Anaerolineae bacterium
CGCGGGTGTTGTCCTCGGGGCGCAGGCAACGTGCGTTCCAGATTTCCACCGCATCCACCTGTTCAATGATAGCAAGGAGGTTCGCCTCGCCAATGGCCGACCCCCGCAGCGCATCGCAGGGATGCGGCACACTGATGACCGCGCCCTGGGCACGCAACCGGGCGATGGTTTCCTCAAGTGATAAACCCCGCGGCACTTCCTCGGTGACGAAATACGCAATCAGTTCGCCCTTCTGCGTGCGTATCTCTTCCCCTACAATAACAAGTTCGGGCGCCAGCGCGTGCAGCGCCAGCGCCCCGCGCAGGTTGTTATGTTCGGTGATGGCGACCTTGTCCAGCCCTTTGCTGCGAATCGCCGCCAACAACTTCACCGGCTCGGTCAGGCTATCGCGCGAGTGGCGAGTGTGACAATGCAGATCAACCTTCCACATCCGCTAACGTTTTCCGTTGCGCCCACGCAGCATGAGCATCCCGCTCACCAGCGCCAGCCCTCCGGCCAGCGCGCCGGCCGCCACCGCCGTCGTGCGCGGTTCCAAGCCAGGCATCACCACCTTGCCATCGCCATAGCGCTGGAAGAGGCGACCCCATTTCGTATCCAACGCTGCCTGCACGCGCGGCCTCCCCACGAAGGGATACCAATAGACGTTGTGATAGAAGTTGCTGGCGAAGTATGACCAGGGAACCAGAGGCGAGCGGAGCAGCAGGTTCTCAAACGGCCTGAGCGCGCCGTGGTAGATCAGTTTCTGCCCCTTGCTGGCAAAGGTATCCTCCCGGACGAATCCCCAAGACTCCTCGGCCAACTCTGGCTGGCCGACGATCTCAATCTGCTTCGGATCACCCACGCCGAGGCCCATCTCGTGCGCGATGCGGATGAAGGGGATACTGAGGGGGTCAAAGCCCTGAATCTTGGCCGAGAGAGCATCAATCGCCACCTGGTCGGCGGAGGCCAAAATGACATCCTTCTCGTGGACGCGCATGGCGCGCGGGCCGGGGCCGTCGCCAGCGAAGGTCCCGTCCATCACGGCGAAGAGCCCGGAGTGAATCTCCTGCTGAATGCTCAGGAGATCCACCAGCGTCTCATGGATCACGCCGTGCGTCCAATGTCGTTTTTCGGTGAGGAGGCCGCCGAAGGCGTTCTTCATCGCGCCAGTGATGGTGGTGAAGACGTGGGTCTTAACGGTGGGCAACTGGATCATGTTGCGCCCGACGAACATCTCCGGGATCAGGATGCCGTCGGGGAAGATCTTGTCCAGCACCAGCATCGGCGACTTCGGTTCGTAGCGGAACCAACGCACCTCCGGCTCGTACAGGTGCACGTTGCGCACGCCGTAGGCGTCCACCACCGCCTTGTGCTTATTGTTTCGCTCACCGACGTAGGCATTCACCACGACGGTCTTGTTGTGCGCGCCCATGATTTGGCGGTAGCCGTCTGTCTGCAAGGTGCGGATCACGGCCTCTAGTTGCCAGGGCGCGGTGGAGCAGGCAGGATACCAGGTCTGCCAGGAGATGTTGATCTTGAGAATCGTGTCCTTATCTTTGGGCAATGCCTCTTCGTAACCGGCCAGGTGCATCAACCTGCCGTAATCATCCAGCACCGTCTCCGGACGGGTGCGCAGGATGGCAACTTTGCCCTTGCCGGGGTAATTCTTCGGAATCATGATGACGCTCCTCAATGTACGATGTAAGGGTCTCAACCACACAGGACGCCCGCTTTTATTAGCGCACGTCCGCGCTAGTATAGCGCAAGTCATGGAGAATGTCCAATCATTCTGGCTCGCCGGTCGGCGTGGGAGACGTGACCCGGCGCGGGGTATGGGTAGGGGTTATGGTGGGTGTGTTAGTCATTACACCCATCGGCGTTGGCGTTCGGGTAGCGGTGTATGTCGGTGATGGTGTAGGCGAAGAAGGCACGGTAGCCGTCGGCGTTCGGGTAGGTGGTCCCGGCGGAGTTGGTGTCGGCGTCCAGGTAGGCGTAGAGGTCGGTGGCGACGATTGTTCGCCAAAGTTCTGGTTGATCCGCCTCTCGCCTGCCGCCAGGTTCACCATCAGCACATCGGGGCTAGTAGAGACGTAGCCAGGAGGTTGTATCTCCTCCACCATATAGACCCCGGCTGTCAGATTCGCAAAACCGTACCACGCGCCATACTGGCCCGGAACAGTCGTTGTGGATCTGAGATGCTGGCCGTTCCTGTACAAGCGGAGAGTGACCCCTAAGATGCCTGCTGTTTCATTATGTGGAGGCCAATGCCGGTGCATCCCATCCGCATCTGTGTCAATGTATACCCATCCCTCTATGCTTCCGAGGAGCAGCGGGGTCGGTGTTGCCGTGGCGGTAGGGGTCCGTGTGGGCGTACGGGTCGGCGTCGTGGTGCGCGTAGGCGTCCAGGTGCGGGTTGGCGTAGGGGTCCGCGTGGGTGTCCTGGTGCGCGTGGCGGTGGCTGTGCGGGTCGGCGTCGGAGTGGGGCTGGGCGTTCTGGTGGGGGTGAGTGTGGCGGTGGGTGTACCTGTCGGCGTGGAGGTAGCCGTGGGCGTCAGGATGGCGGTTGCCGTCGGGGTTACAGTAGGGGTCGCCGTGGGTGTGTCGGTAGGTGTCGGCGTTTCTGTGGGGGTTGGTGTTGATGTATCCGTCGGTGTTGGAGTATCGGTCGGTGTTAGAGTTGGTGTCGCGGTAGGTGTATCGGTTGGGGTTGGTGAGTCCGTTGGCGTGTGAGTCGGTGTCGCGGTAGGGGTGTCGGTTGGAGTGGGCGTTGCAGTAGGTGTGTCAGTCGGTGTAGCTGTATCAGTCGGCGTCGGCGTTTCTGTTGGCGTTGGTGTATCTGTCGGTGTTTCGGTAGCCGTGAAGGTCGGAGTGGGGCTTGGTGTTGGCGTGCGCGTCGGTGTCCAGGTGCGGGTCGGCGTCGGGGTACGCGTGGGCGTGTGGGTCCGTGTCGGTGTCCACGTACGCGTGGCGGTGGGCGTGCGCGATGGCGTCCGGGTCGGCGTTTCCGTCGCCGTCGGTGTAACCGTGCGCGTCGGTGTCCAGGTGCGGGTCGGCGTCGGTGTGCGCGTGGGCGTGTGGGTCCGTGTCGGCGTCCACGTACGCGTGGCGGTGGGCGTGCGCGATGGCGTCCGGGTCGGCGTGACGGTGCGTGTTGGCGTATAGGTGCGCGTCGGCGTCCAGGTACGGGTAATCGTCGGGGTGCGCGTCGCCGTCGGTGTACGGGTGTGAGTCGGCGTCCGTGTGGGTGTACCCGTTATGGTGGGCGTGTCGGTTACAGTAGGGGTTTCGGTCGCCGTCGGGGTGTCGGTCGGTGTCGCTGTGTCTGTAGAGGTCGGCGTAACAGTGGGCGTCGGGGTTTCTGTGGGTGTATCTTCGGGTGTCGGAGTCTCTGTCGGTGTGGCTGTGTCGGTGGCGGTTGGGGTATCGGAGGGAGTTGGGGTGTCTGTCGGCGTGTCTTCCGGGGTGGGCGTGTCTGTCGGTGTGTCAGCAGGCGTCGGGGTGTCTGTCGGAGTGATGGACTCCTGCGGCGCAGAGACAGCAGGCCGCGTGCCTTGCCCCACGTAGTTCGGGGGTGGCCCTGCCGTAAGAACGGCGAGCATGAACGCGAAAGAAACGAACAGCAGAAACAGGGCCGTCCCCGCGGCCCGGCGCAGAGAAGTGTTCACGGCACGCCATCCGGCTGCGAGCAGATGCCAGCACGCTCAATCTGTCAAGAGCAAGAGGGGTACGGCCAGATCAAAAACCCACTCAGACCCCGCGCTTCCAGTCTGTGAGGCACAACGGCAACGATCTGACTACGCGCACAATCCTCGCCCTCGCTGCATGATAAAGCATCTGAGAAGGCAAGGCAATAGTCATTATGGCCTACGCGTGGTTTTGTCAAATGCAGGTTGAGCGCAACGGTTGTTGTACTTCAGGGGTGGGGGGCCCCCCCCTGGAGCCAGACCTCACAAAGGCTGTGCCCAATTGCGGTTGACGAAAGGGCCATCCACGAATAGATTACTGGATAGACACTTTCATTCGTAGTTTCGTGTCATTGGATTCGTGGATGGCTGTTGAGCGACTATTCCAAGTCCCTTACCTATTAGCGGCAACCAGACCCGATGCGGCGTAGCCGTCGGTGTGATGGTTGGTGTAGGCGTCGCCACGGGCACGTTGGGGAAGTGCCAGACAATCTGTTGCCCGGCTAACAACGTCTGGATCAGCGGCGCATAATGGAGCGGGCTTTTCACGTAGGCCGTCGGCGCGCGCGTCTCGTCAATCCGGTAGGCCCCCGGCGTGAGGTCAAAGAGATAGCCGCCATCGGCAGAGGTAGTGAAGGCCGCAACCCACGTCCCTGCCGGATAAGTGAAGACTTCAATGAGCGCGCCGGATAGCGGTGATTCTCCTGCGTCGTACTGGCCGTTGTCGTTGGCGTCGTGATAGACGGTGCCCTGCACTCGCACCAACGACGGCACGGCTGTCGGCGTTGCTGAAGGTGTAGGCGTCAAGGTGGCCGTCGGCGTGGGGGTGGGTGTCAGTGTGGAGGTTGGCGTCTCGGTGGCTGTGCCGGTTGGCGTCGGCGTTGGCGTATCGGTAGGGCCGCGCCCGGTGAAATAGCGAGCGGCAAAGATGTCGTAGTTCCAGGGCGGCCCACCGCCGACGTTGCCGCGCCCATCCTGCCAAACCATCAGGTAGCGAACCCATTTGGCCGAATAGATCAGGTCGGGATTATCGGCCCCATAGCCCCGGCTCACCAGGAGATCAAAACCATAGGGGATACCGGATGGATCCAGCCAACGAGCCATCAGGTCAGAATTCATGGCGGTATTCGTGCCACCGTAGGCGCGTGAGTCAGACCAGAGGACGAGGTAGCCGACGGTATCGCCACCATGCCACTCTACGACCGGGTTGCGCTGGTCGGACAGGAAGGTGGTCATCGCCTTCGGGTTGTTGACCGGCGTGCCATTCGCGCCGAAGGTCCTGCCCCACACCTCGCGCCGGTTGGCATCCACCCGGCCATCCCGCCAGACCACCACGTATTCGTTTGTCGCCGCATTGTAGGAGACATCGGGCAGGTTCTGCGTGCCGTTCGTCGTCACAACAGGTATGCCTGACGTCTGCGGTGCGCCGGCGCGCGAGACGCGCTGGCCCATCACCTCAATACTCCCGCTGGCGAACTCCTGCCAGACCAGGAAATATTCTTTGGCCGCATCGTTATAGACGACGACCGGGTTCCGTTGCGAGAGACCACCACAGGCAGGACAGACGGGAACCTCACTACCAATATAGCCGACGCCCCGAGAACTACTCCGACGCATGTATACTCTGGGGCCAAAACGTTCATCGGCCCAGGTTGATAGATACTCATTGTCATCGGGGTTGTAGGCCAGACCGATCCGCTGGTGGATATACAGGGGGTCCATGCTAGGGGAGGAGAGGAACATCTGTACCCCAATCGGTGCACCCCCTGGGGTCAGGCGCTGGCCTTTGACGACTCCGCTGTATTCTGTGCTCTTCCAGGCAACCAGGTACTCGTTGACGGTCGTGTTCCAGGCGACGCGTGGAAAAGGCGCGGCCTGTCCGGTGGTGATGGGGGTGGAAGCGATCAGGAAGTTGCCGCCGATGAGATGGGCGAAGGCCGAGAGCCGCTGGCCGTAGATGTCCCACGTGGCTCCGTTGCGATTGTCGGCCCAGATGACGAGGAACTCATCTCCCTGGGTGTTGAAGGCAACAGCAGGGTTGACCTGGTTGCCGGCGGCTACCGAGACGGATATTGGCGTGATAGGGAGGACGGCGGTGGGCGTGGGTAGGGGCTCTCCCCCTACTATCGCGGCATCCACACACATGCTTTGGCAATTACCATAAGTATCCGATGCCTTGACTGCGATGGCATTCATCCCATTCACGAGATACGGTCGCAGGTCGCGTGTCAGGATTGGACCTGCTCCGCCATCCCAGTCGGCAGCAACCAGGGTGCCGTTGACGTACAGATCATGGTCGTCATCTGAACGCGTCCTGATGGTGGCGGATATGACCGTCGCTACGTTAGCGATATTAAACGTCTTACGAATGTAGAGGATCTGATGTTCAACGGGATTCGTGCCCCACATAGGCTGGGCGGGACCATCCCAACAGCGGGTATCTGGTGGAACGGCGCACCGACCGGCAGTTGGCGCGGTAGTTGTACTCCAAGAGGGATCATTGAAGCCGGTGGTCTCCCAGCCTGGCACAAGTATTTCAGAGTACTTCCAGGTTGCGTTGCTGACCACGCGAATGTCGGTTGGCGACTGGACAACTTCCTCGATTGGCGGTATGTCCGTTGTGGATGCGCCGCTGAGGGAGACGAATATTAGGACGGCAGTTATCGCGGCGAGACCGAGTGTTATCCGAATTCTGCTCTTCACGGCGTCCCTCCTGATGGTGGGTGGACATGGAATAGAGCGGGGTCGCACACCGGGCCTAGACTCTCTCCGTTCTTGCTGGCGCCTTACGAATTCGGGCGAATCTGGAAGCACTCCATGCAGGTATCATTTACCCTGCTTTGGTTGCAAAGGCTAGGTAGAAAAACCCTAGCCACTTGCTGATAATCGTACCGTCAAAAATAGTCCACAGTCTCTCAGCGCGGAAACTCAAGGAGCGAGCGAACGGGATTCGCCGCAACAGCCCAAGGGGAGGAACAACTCCCGATGACAGCACCCGGATATTTTGGAGATCGCACTTCTCAAGCCAGGCTCTTATGTCCCGCGAGGAGTAGGGATACTCGTCGCTCTGTTGTTTGTGGTAGCCGCGCAGGAAATACCCCATGCGCAAAAGTGAGAACTTCAAAGGGGCGATGTCGGAAAAGAAAAGCCCGCCTGGGCGCAGGATACGCACCATCTCCGCTACCAGAGGAACGGGGTCCTGAAAATGCTCAAAGAGGCCGGTGGACAGTACAACATCAAACCGTTCATTTGCGAATGGGAGGTGGAACGCATCACCGCGCACAAGATCGCCATAGATTCTCAGCCACGAGAAATTGTCGCGGGCCGCACGCAAGGCTTCAGCCGAAAGGTCAAGACCTACTATCTTAGCACCTTGCGCAGCCAATAAGGCTGATAACTTAGCCGATCCACATCCTACCTCAAGGGAATTCACGCCAGAGGGAACCAAACGTGATAAGTATCTGAACTTGATGCGATCAGTGAGAAGCCAGACATCCTGCTCGGTGATGGTGGTGTTGACTTCCGCCCAGGTTTTGTCCCAATCGTGTGATCTGTCTGTGCTCACGCTTTCTCCTTAAAAAGATTGGTCAACAAGTCCGATGCGACCAGCCACCAAAGTCACTATATCTATTATACAACAGGCTGCCAACGGACGCAATGACTTCTGTCATATCTCGCCCGCACGGAAACCACTCACGCGACCCGGTGCAACACCGCCTCCCCCGCCAGCACCCGCTGCGCGTTCCGAAAATACTCCCGCAGTTCCAAACGATAATCGGCAGCATCTCCCCCCGCCGTGTGCGGCGTCAAGAGCGCGTTGGGCAACTTCAGGAGCGGGTTGTCGGGTTTCGGTGGCTCCCACTCGTAGGTGTCCAACGCCGCACCCGCCAATCTGCCCTCAACCAGTGCCTCGGCCCACGCGCGTTCGTCCACCACGCCACTGCTGCCGCAATGCACTAGGTAGGCAGCAGGCTTCAGCCGCGCCAGCCGCTCCGCGTTCAGATACAATACCGTCTCCGGCGTGTACGGAAGGAGGCAGACCAGGTAATCACTCTGAGCCAGCAGGTCGTCCTTCTCGGCGTGGGCGATGCCCAACCCGGCCTCCACAGACGCGGGGAAGCGATGGCGGCGGCTGTAGAGCACGGTGCAACCCCAGCCATGCAGGCGCCGCGCCAACTCCACGCCGATCTCGCCGCAACCCAGGATACCGGCCCTCTGCTGCCAGAGGCCACCCAGCCCCGTGCGCCCCGACCAGTTGTAGGCGAAGGTATTCTCGTCGGTGCGGCGCGGCTCACGCCCCCACGATTCGCCGCTGATCGCGATGCGCTGCACTTCCAGGAGCCGCTTGCTCAACGCCAGCATCTGCATGACCGCGTGCTCCGCCACGCGGATGGCAGAGGGCAACGGCCAGAAGGCTACCGGGATCCCGGTCCGCCGCGCCGCGTCCAGGTCTATGTCGTGAACGAGGGAGCCGAGGCGTTGGATCAGGCGCAGGTCGCGCCCGGCGGCGATGATCTCTGCATCCACCGCGCCGGCGCGGTCACTGAAGAGGAACTCTACGCCCGGCAAGGCCGCGACAATCTCTGCTTTGCCATCAGGGCGCAGGAACTCTATCTGGAACTCGGGCGGCGCGGCGCGCCGGATCATCTCCTGGTGAACGCTGGCCCGCCGGGTCAGCATGAGGACGCGATGCACTGTCATGGCACAATACCTCCAAACAAATTCTAACCACGGAGACACCGAGGTCACGGAGTTTGTTTTTTCTCTGTGTTCTCCGTGTCTGTCCCGAATACGTCGTTTATACAGCCGTCCACGAATGAACAGCACGAATACACGAATGGATATCGCCGAGCGCATGATTCGTGTATTCGTGTCAGGATTCGTGGATGGCCTCTGCTCAATTTCATCGGCGGTGGGAAACCCGCATGAGTACAGCGGTGGTCTTGCCCCCGGCGGAGGGGGTGTGTCAAAGGATCACGAGTACATTGTGGTTGTACCTCATTATACTGCCACACGTGCCGCCCCGATTGGGCGCAGGATCACTTGCCAGCCCCGCGCCGCTATGTTAGAATGACACCACGATGGATTGTATCATCGCTCACGCTCGTTGAACAAAGGACGTTGCTTCCCATGCGCGCCATTCGTTACCTGATCGGCTTCGTACTGGTGGTTGTGATCCTGGCGGGAACCTTCACCGCAGGCTTCACGACCCACTTCCTTCTGGATACCGAGGGCTTGTTGCCGCGACTTCCTCGCCCCACCACTGCACCTACGACCTTGCCATCACGCGAGGGACCTACGTCGCTGCTGGGTGAGGCCTGGCGGCTGGTGGATAGCGAGTTCATGGGCGAATTGCCCGACGCCCAGAAGCGTACCTACGGTGCGATCCACGGGATGATCGCAACGCTGAACGACCCATATACTACGTTTGTGGAGCCGCAGCCGCGCCAGTTGGAGAAAGACCAGTTGCGAGGCGAGTTCGGCGGCATCGGCGTCTATCTGAGGCGAGATGCAGAAAGGCGATTCGTCTTAGAACCGATGGCAGATTTGCCCGCGGAGAAGGCAGGTATTCTCAAGGGCGACATCCTCCTTGCGGTGGACGGCAAAGAGATCACGCCAGATACGACGCAGGATGACGTGGCGGCGTTGGTGCGCGGCGAAATCGGTAGCAAGGTACGCCTCACCGTGCAGCGTGCAGGCGTGGCCGAACCATTGAGTTTCACCGTGACGCGCCAACGGATAGAGACGCCGAGCGTAGAATGGCGGATGCTACCCGACACAGAGGGCATCGGCTACATTGCAGCCCACCTGTTCAATGAAAAGACGGGTGACGAGGTGAGGAAGGCGCTGCGCGAACTGCGCGCCCAGGGTATGAAGCGTTTGGTGCTGGACCTGCGTAATAACCCCGGTGGCCTGGTGGATTCTGCGGTGGACGTTGCCAGCGAGTTCATGCCGGGCGGCGTCGTTGCCTACGAGCGACGTCGTGATGGCCCGGAGAAGTCGTTCACGGCACGGCGCAACGGCACGGCTACCGACCTGCCGTTAGTGATAGTGGTGAACGGTGGGTCGGCCAGCGCCTCCGAGATCGTCGCTGGCGCCTTGCAGGATTTAGGCCGGGCGAAACTGATAGGTGAGAAGACCTACGGCAAAGGGAGCGTGCAACTGGTGCACGACCTGAGCGATGGTTCCTCGGTGCACGTCACGGTCTCGCGCTGGTACACACCGCACCGTCGCCAGATAGATCAGACAGGGCTCGTGCCGGACGTAGAGGCCGGCCCTGTGACCGATGAAGATCGGAACGCAGGGCGTGATCCGGTGCTGGCGCGTGCGGTTGAGGTATTGCAGAACGCGCAAGGGTAAGGGTGACATTTCTATGGAGTCGGTGCAGAAGGCTTTACGCCTGATTGGCATAGGGATCATCGTTGCCGCGCTCATCGTAACCACTTACTTCGCGGGCTACGAGAGCGGTTATCACGGCGGACAGGTGGCATCCAGGACCGGCTTGAGTGCGCCAGCCGCGGAGGCGGAAGCCTCGCTCAAGGAGCAGAGGTCGGTGCAGGCCACGCCCACGCCGGAGGAGGAAGCCGCGTTCGCCATTTTCTGGGAAGCGTGGAAACTCCTCAAGAACGAGTTCTACGGCGACCTGCCTGACCCGCGTCGCCTGGCCTACGGAGCCATCCAGGGCGTCGTCAAGAGCCTGGGCGACGAGCACACCGCTTTTCTTGATCCGGAGCAAGCCGCTCTTTTCAACACCGACATCGCGGGGACATTTGAGGGCATCGGCGCACGCGTGGATGAGGTAGAAGGGGGCGGTGTCCGCATCATTGAGCCCTTTGAAGGGCAACCTGCCTGGCGCGCCGGTATTCGCCGCGATGATGTCGTGATCGCGGTGGATGGCAAAGACATCACCAAGATGACGCTGTACGAGACCATCAGCCTCATCCGCGGCCCCAAAGGAACAAAAGTGGTACTGACCATCCGCCGCGCTGGTGTGGAGAAACCGTTTGACGTAGAGGTCACGCGTGCTCGCATAGAAATCCCGACGGTCACGTCCAAATTCATCGGCACCGACATTGCCTACGTGAAACTGGCGGAGTTCAACGGTCAGGCAACCTCTCAACTGCGGGCGGAGTTGCGGCGGCTCCTGGCCCGCAAGCCGGCTGCGCTGATATTTGACCTGAGGGGCAACCCTGGCGGCCTCCTCTCTAGCGCGGTAGAGATCGGCAGTATGTTCATTGCGGACGGCAATATCCTCAGCGAACGCTTCCGGGATGGGAGAGAGGAGACGTACCCGCGAGAGGGAGACCTGATCGTGCCCCAAGATCTGCCGGTGGTTGTGCTGGTGAACGGGGGATCGGCCAGCGCGGCAGAGATCGTGGCGGGGGCCATCCAGGATACGGGGCGCGCGATACTGATGGGAGAGAAGACGTACGGCAAAGGGAGCGTGCAGCTACCTCATGCCCTCAGCGACGAGTCGCAACTGCGCGTCACCATCGCCCGCTGGTTCACGCCCAAAGGCCGCCTGATTCACGGTCAGGGGCTGATGCCGGACGTCCTAGTACCACGCACCGACGAAGACATCCAGGCCGAGCAGGATCCGCAACTGGACAAGGCCGTAGAGTACCTGAGAGCGGCCAACAAGCCCCCGGTGACGCAGCCGGAGGGCATCCCCTACTGGGATGGTGGTCTGCAATACCAGCCTGCCGGAAAGTGATATGGCAACGATCAAAGTCGTCGCTTCCAATCGGAAAGCGTACCACGACTACCACCTGGAAGAGACCTTTGAAGCAGGAGTTGCCCTCACCGGCACCGAGATCAAGTCGGTGCGCGCGGGCCGAGTGAACCTGCGCGATGGCTACGTGCAAATCAAGCAGGGCGATGCGTGGCTGATGAACTGTCACATTTCACCCTACGATCCGGCCAGCCGCGAGAACGCAGAGCCGTTACGCCCGCGCCGTCTCCTGCTGCACAAACGGGAACTGGCCCGTCTGCAGAATCGGGTTGCCGAGCGCTGCTGGACTATCGTGCCGCTCAAGGTTTATCTCAAGGACAACCGGGCGAAAGTGGAAATCGCGTTGGCGCGCGGCAAGCGGCAATACGACAAGCGGGAGAGCATTGCGCAGCGGGACGCGGAGCGAGAAATGGAGCGGGAGATGAAGGAGCGGACACGCTGAAACAGGCCAAACCAATCTGGGATCGCATGAAGCCAACCGGAATCAAATATCATTGTTCACATATCGGTCATGCGAAAATTCCTATGGCTGCCCCTTGACATTTCCCATATTCTGTGTTATACTATCTATGAGCTGCCTAGTGGGGGTAACACTGGGCGGCAAAACCTCGGGGGCAAGGATAGGCTGCTGACGGTCTGGTGAGGGTAGCACCCGACTGTCCCGAGGCGAACCCCTGGCCGTAGTGCCAGGGGTCGTTTTATATCCATGAGTAGGTGCTTTCTCTGTATTCCCCGATGCACCTCCCCTGTACGTGGGCCTTTACGGTAAGGTCTATTCCCCTCTTTCCCCACAGACCTGCAAAGGGTCGTATCGGCTCACGGCCTTCTTACCGCTGCGCATGGGACAGCGACCAGGAGAAGCAATATGAGCGGCATCCGCGTTCTGTTGGTGAGCGATGCTCCTGCTCTGCAGATAGGGCTACGAACCCTGCTGGAACAGGCACCCGACATAGAGATAGCAGGGATAGCGGAAAGTGGTAGAGAAGCCCTGGGCCAGCTAGATACCTTGCAGCCGGACGTGCTGATCCTGAACTGCCAGTTGCCCGACATGTCGCGGGCAGAGACGCTGGCGGCGATACAGGCGAAAGGCGCGCCCTCGCGGGTGCTCGCCTTGAGCGCCTGCAGCGACAAACGATGCCTACGGCAGATGCTGGAAGGCGGGGCAGCCGGCTACCTGTTGCATGCGGATACGCAAGAGATGCTCGCGGCTGCCGTGCAGGCCCTCGCCCAGGGGAAGGAGTGGTTCAGCCCCGGCGTGATGGACCGGATAGCAGACTGGGCACGGGACGAGCGGCAGCAGATAGGCCCGTTGACAGCGCGGGAGATGGACGTGCTGCGCCTGCTCGTGGAGGGGAAGACGAACCACGAGATCGGCCGGGCACTGGCCATCAGCGAGAAGACGGTGGAGAAGCACGTCGCAGACATCTTCGCCAAGTTGGGGGTAGCCTCTCGTGTGGAGGCGGCGGTGCGCGCCGTGCGCACGGGGCTGGTATAAGGGAAAGCCCTACCCTCAAAGTAGGGAAATCCCCCATTGACGCCGGGGGATAGAAGTGGTAGAGTGAAGATGACGCCGGCGGATACTCTTCTCAAGGGGGCCCAATGCAAGTCCTACCCCAATCAATGGAAGCGACTCCAGATGGAGTGAAGGAGGTTACCGTGAAGACGCTATTCGCCAAGTCAGTTACTATCGTCATCACGCTGGCATTAGTCGCTATGTTAGTGCCACCGGCAGTGCTAGCAGATGATGCTCCACCCGACGATACACCGTCAATGGTGGAGCGAGTGGTTTCTAAAGGAACCGATGCTATCTGCGACTCTATGTGGTGGCAGGCTCAGACGGATCTCATAGAATACTGGTGGGGCAACTCCAAGATCTATGATTGGAGCCAGTCGCTCTCACGGGCTTCAAGTGATCACTCGTGGCCCTGTGACATAGACTCAATCGGGTCGCGATCGCGAATCTGGAAAGACAGTGTCCTTCAAAACGACACAGGCCAACAAAACGTCGCCAATAGCGCTGAAAAGACGACCCAGACCACAGACCAGCTTGGCTCCTGCTCTGGAGCTGCTTGGCAAGGTCGCGGTAACCACATCTTTGAAGAGAGTGGAATCTCTCCGTGGTATCCTGAGACAAACGAGACTTGTTAGTGACATAGAGCCTAGACAAAACTGATCAAACGAGGGTTGTCCCTGGCAGGCTGTAAAGGCACGCCTTTGTCAGAGACAACCCTATACCTTTGAGATAGGCATATCATCGTGCTCATAACAACTTCAAGAGACTACCACCTAACCCATGTAGTGCGAGTGATAAGAGCGTTCATCTTATACCTATTTCCTTTGCTTGTTAACGCGTGCGCTTCGCAGCCGTTGCCTAGCCGTCTAAGTACTATGTCACCCACAGCACAGAGAC
>JADYZS010000216.1 GCA_020853075.1 Anaerolineae bacterium
CCAGCCGCGCCATAAACGCGCGGTCGGTCATGTCCATATTCAGAGGCGTGACGGAGATGTAGCCCTCGGCCAGAGCGCCGCCGTCGGTGCCCTCGTCCACCTCCACAGAAGGGACGTCACCCCCGATCCAATAATAGGGCTTCCCGCGGGGGTCGGTTCGCTCCACCAGGGCATCGCGATAGATGCGCCGCCCTAATCGCGTCACCTGCACGCCGCGCACCTGCGATGCGGGGAGCGCTGGCCCGTTCACGTTGAGAAAGACCTTGGGCGGCAGCCCACGCTCCAGCACTTGCGCGGCCAGGCGCGCGGCGAAGCGCGCCACCGGCTTAAAGTCCACAGGCCCTCCGTCCTTCATCTGCATATCCTGCGACACCGAGATGCCGGGGATGCCGAAGACGACGGCCTCCATCGCCCCGGCCACCGTGCCCGAATAGGTGATGTCTTCGCCCAGGTTCGGGCCGAGGTTGATGCCGGAGACCACCACGTCGGGCCGCCGGGGGGCGACACCCAGGAGGGCCAGCGCCACGCAGTCGGAGGGCGCGCCGCTGGTGATGTAGGCTGGGGAGCCGTCGGCCAGCGTCACTTTGTCCACCCGCAGCGGCTTGTGCAGCGTTTTCGTATGGCCTGCGCCGGACCAGTTGTGGTCGGGCGCGAAGACGATGACGTCGCCCACCGCGTCCAACGCCTGCTTCAAGGCTAGCAGCCCCGGCGAATGGGCTCCGTCGTCGTTCGTAATCAAGATTGTAGGCACTAAATTGTCCTCTCCACAGACTGTCCTTTTGGAAACTGCCTTAAGCGGCCGCGGATAGTCCTCGCGTCAGCGGATAGGTAGCCTGCAGGCGGCTGCCGTGTACGCCTGGCGTACGCGACAGGTGGACGCCGCCCCGCGGGGTCGGCTTGCCCTGCCGAGTACGGCTGGGCGTACACGGCACCGTAGAGTTACAGCCCGGTATACACGACGCCGACGAGGTGCCGCTTGCGCCCCTGTGCCGTGCCCTGGACGGCGGTCACGGCCAGCCTGTCGGCTTGCGCCGACTAGGTGCAAGCGAGGCGAACGGCTGGCGGCGCAAGACGACAGGCAAGCGACGGATTAGCGGATGGCCCCCCCCCCACCATACCCCGTAAAATGAACGAGGGAGGGCCGCGAAGCGTCCCGTCACTTGCACCCAGTCGGTGCAAGCCGACAGGCACGCGGGGCGAGAGGCCGGATGCCCTCCCCTGCGTAGCGGGGGAGGGCAGGGAGGGGGCCTTCATGCGTGCAGTCGTTATCCGTTACGCCGCAGGCATCCGCTGAATCTACCCACCTACCCCTTCCCACCGCCAGCGGGCTGATGGCGGCAGGAGAGCGACCGGCTCCTCCCGCCACAGCGCGCCGGTCTTCTGCTCCTTCTTCTTGGGCTCGTGCATCACCCAGATGCGCAACTCCCGGCTCTCCTGCACGTTGCCCGCCGCATCGTAGGCAAGCACCTTGATAACGTGGGTCTCGGTGTAGCCGAAGGTATCGGAGATGATGGCGCGCCCATCCAGGAACCGTTGGATGAGGCGGACACCGCCCGCGCCGTCGGTCTGCGTGAAGACCTCAGAAGCACGCACCTCCTGCAAAGCCAGCGTCCCGTCGGGTTGGGTCACGACCTGCGTCACCGAGATGACCTGCCCGGCAACGGGGATCGTGTCGGACATGACGATGGTCCAGCGGTGGCTATACGGCGCGACGGTGTGCGTACCGAGAAGACTGTTATCCATGTAGAACTCAACGCGGTCCATCGCCCAATCGTCTGTGGCATCGGCGGTGATGCTGACCCACTCGTCCTGCTCCATGAGGTAGAGGTCACCGTTGCCCGGGTGCAAGATCTCCACCGTGGGCGAGATGTTGTCCACCGTCACCTGCACCGCCGCCGTGCGGATGTTGCCGTCGTGCTGGCTCACCGCGAGGCGCAACGTATAGAGGCCGTTGATCGCCGTCGTATCCCAGTATTCCAGCGGCGCGTTGCCGACCCCATCGTAATGCTCCGGCCCGATCTGCATCCACTGGGGCGGGTTCAGGCCGGGGCCAAACTCTAATTTGTAGGAGCGGAAGTTGCCGGGGCGCGCGTTGCCGACGATGGGCACGCCGCCGCGCACGAAACTATAGGGCGTCGGCGAGATGATGCCCACTTCGGGGTCAGCGGGGCCGGGGCCATAGGTGTCGTCGTAGAGACGCGGCGGCTGCGGGATTCCCTTTTCGCGCACCCAATCGGCAGCCTCCGGGGGGTAAATCTCGTAGATGCGTCGCTCCACCAGATCGCGCGGAGTGTACTCCGTCGCCAACCTGCCCGTATCCCGATTCACCTCGTAGGCTTGATAGACGGTGTCGTTGATCTTGGGCTCAGTGCCAATGACGAACAATTCACTTGTCTTCTTTTGGCAATCTGGCGTAGGTAGGAGACCCGAAGGCACGCAGACCGTCACCCGCACCAGACCCGGCGGCTCAATGAAGTTGAGAATCGGCTCTTTGCGCTGAGCGTGGGCATATTCCATCGTGTCGTGCCAGATGGGCCCCGCACCGGCGACACCCGATACCCGTCCCATCGGTTCGCCCTTGGCGTTTCCCACCCAAACCCCGACGGCCAACTGTGGCGTGTAGCCCAGCGTCCAGTTGTCTTTTGAATCATCGGTCGTTCCGGTCTTCGCCGCGGCAGGCCGGTCCGACAGTTTCAGGACGCTGTTGAGGCCGAACATCGGCGCGCGGGCGTTGTTGTCGCCCAGGATATTGGTAATGAGGTAAGCGAAACGCTCTTCTGCCACCCGCTCGGCATCGGGGTGGTCATACTTGTAGAGGATGTTGCCATCACGATCCACCACCTGCAAGATCGCGACGGGGTCTAACTTCCGGTAGCCCGGGCGCTGCCGCTCCTCTGGGATGCGACGGCCCGTGAGGACGCCGCCGTTGGCGAACGCGCTGAACGCGTAGGTGTGATCCAGCAGACGCACCTCGCCGCCGCCCAGGGTGAGGCTGAGGCCGTAATAGTCCTCGTTGAGGGTGCTGATTCCCATGCGGTGCGCGGTCTCAACGACGCTCTTGACGGTGACCTTGTTCAGCAGCCACACCGCAGGAATGTTATACGAGTTGGCGAGGGCCGAGCGCAGGCTGACCGGCCCGTGATATTTGCGGTCGTAGTTCTCCGGCACGTAGGGCGGATTGGGCGGATCAAGAAAGACGGTGCGCACGTCCATCACCATCGTCACTGGCGAGAAGGTCCCTTGCTCAAAGGCGGTCAGGTAGGTATAAGGCTTGAAGGAAGAGCCGGGCTGGCGGTCGGATAGAGCGATGTTCACCTGGCCGTCTATGTTCTTGTCGTTGTAATCCAGGGAGCCGACCAGCGTCACGATTTCACCCGTCTGGGGCCGGATAGCGACGACGGACGCGTTGGTCACCAGGCGATCTATCTTCTTATCTTCCGCCTCTTTCTTCAATTTGGCGATATGCTCGCGGGCGATCTCCTCTGTCTTTTTCTGCAGGTCAAGGTCCAAAGTGGTATAGACTTTGAGGCCTCGCTGCCAGATGAAGAAAGGCTCCTGGGCTGTGTTATACTCTCTCTTCAGCAGGTCAAGGACGTAGATGGAGAAGTGGGGCGCGTCCAGAAAGTTAAAACGCTCTGCCGTCTCCTGGCGCACTTTCAGCGGCTCGGCGAACGCGGTCTCCGCTTCCTGCTGGGTGATGTAGCCAGCCTCCACCATGGAGTTGAGAACTTTCTTCTGCCGTTCCTTGGCCCTTTCAGGGTTGTTAATGGGGTTCAGCGCCGGGTATTGGGGTATGGCGGCTAGCATGGCCGCCTCGGCCAGATTCAGATCTTTTGCATGTTTGTCAAGATAGACGCGCGCCGCGGCCTCTGGGCCATAGGCAAAATTGCCGTAGAAGTTGTTGTTCAGGTACCATTCCAGAATCTGATCTTTGGAGTAGCGGCGCGAGTACTCCAGGGCCATGATGTACTCTTTGATCTTGCGGTTCATAGAAAGGACAGCGCGCTCTTCCGGCG
>JADYZS010000217.1 GCA_020853075.1 Anaerolineae bacterium
ACAGGCGGGCGACGCGCACGTCTATCCGCGCACGCCGCAGACACCGGAGACGAACCGCTTCTTCCATACCCTCGGCCACGATACTAAGCCCGTGTTCCTATCCGAATACGGCATCGGCTCCCTGTTGAACGTCATCCGTGAGTCGCGCCGTTTTGAAGAAGCCAATGCCCGCCCCGACCTTATGGATGTCGCCCTGATGCGTTCCATGGCGGACAAACTGGTGGCCGATTGGGAACGCTTCGGTTTCACTGGGGTTTATCCTTTCCCGGAGGATATGTTGCGCGAGAGCCAACGCCTGCACGCCCGCCAACGGCTCCTCGGCTTTGACCTGATCCGGGCCAACCCGCGCCTCAACGGCTACAACCTGACTGGCATGTTGGACCACGGCATGACCGGCGAGGGCGTGTGGACTTTTACGCGCGAATGGAAACCGGGTATCGTGGATGCTCTTTCGGATGGCTGGGCGCCGCTTCGCTGGTGCCTCTTCGTGGACCCTCTGCACGGCTACGTCGGGCGTAAATTCCGAGTGGAAGCGGTACTGGCGAACGAGGACGTGCTGCGCCCCGGCTCCTATCCGGTCACCTTCCGTATCTGCGGGCCGCAAGGCGTGGCGTGGGAAAAACGCCTGGAACTGCACCTGCCGGAGCCGACCGCGGGCCAGGACGCCCCCCTCGCCGTACCCGCGCTGAGCGCGGAAGTGGAACTGGCGGGACCTGCCGGCATCTACGAGTTCGCAGCCGATATGGAGCGCGGCGGCGCGCCGGCCGGGGGGCGGCTCAAATTCTACCTTTCGGATCCTTCCGCTTTGCCTCGTCTCCCCACGAACGTCACGCTCTGGGGCATTGAACCGCCCGTTGCTGCCTGGCTCCGCACCCATGGCGTCACGGTGCGCCCCTTTGCGCAGACGGCGGCGGATCGCCGCGAGGTGGTCATGGTCGGCAACCCGCCGGATGCAGAGCGCGACCTTCCCCACTGGACGGAACTGGCGCGGCGCATGGCTCGCGGCAGCGCGGCCATCTTCCTCTCGCCCGCCGCCTTTGCCCGCGAGAAGGACGGGGTTGGCTGGCTCCCCCTGGCGGTCAGAGGTCGCTGCTACGAGTTCAACGATTGGCTGTATCACAAGGAATGTGTCGCCAAGGCCCATCCAGTCTTTGCGGGCCTGCAGGCGAAAGGGATCATGGACTGGGACTATTACGGCCCGGTCATCACCCACCATCTCTACGACGGGCAAGAAACGCCCGACGACGTAGTTGCTGCTGCTTTCGCGCCGGGCTATCCCTGCCCCGGCGGCTACGCGTCGGGCGTGCTGGTAGGTTCCTATCGCTTTGGCGCGGGCCGGTTCACGCTCAGTACGCTGCGGGTATTGGAGAACGTTGACCGGCACCCCGCGGCAGATCGCTTGCTGCTCAACCTGATTAACGACGCGGCGGGGATTGCCGGTCAGCCGCTCGCCCCGCTCCCCGCCAACTTTGCAGAGACGCTGGCGCAGATCGGATACGGCGGCTAGAAGCACAATACCATGACTCATATCCACCCATCGCACTACAAGGACCAGGAAGCGGTTTCCATAGAATCGGAAAAGATCGCGGCCCAATTCCTCCCATCCATCGGCGCGAAGATGTGCTCGTTGGTCTATAAGCCCTTGGGCTTTGAACTCCTGGTGCAGAGTCCGGGGAGCCGGTACCTCCTCCAGCCCTACGACGGGAGTTACGTCGCCGGAGAATGTTCCGGCTTTGACGATATGCTCCCATCTATTGACATCTGCTACTACGAGGGCTATCCCTGGCAGGGAACCAGGATCCCCGACCACGGCGAGGTATGGAGCATCCCCTGGGAACACGCGATAGAAGGCGACCAGATCACCTTTGCAACCTACGGCGTGCGGTTCCCGTACCGGCTGGAGAAATGGGTGCGCTTCGCTGGTGAGGATAGCCTGCGTCTTGACTACCGGCTCACCAACCTCTCGCCCTTTGATTTTGACTTCATGTGGGCAGCGCACGCCATGTTCAACCTGGAAGAGGGCTCAGAACTCGTTCTACCGGCGGGCGTGGAGAAGATCGTCAGCGTCATGAGTCCCAGCGGAGCCCTGGGCCGTTACGGCGACGAGTTCCCCTGGCCTGCCTTCCGGCTCGCCGATGGTCGCCAAAGGGACCTCCGCTTCTTGCGACCACAGGCTTCTGGTGAGTTTGAGAAATACGTGGTGAAGGGGAGGATGTCGGAGGGCCGGTGCGCGCTCAAGTATCACCGGAGCAACGTCACATTATCCTTGTCCTTCCCGGTGGAGAAAGTTCCTTACCTGGCCGTTCTGTCCAACGAAGGCGGCTGGCGGGATATGTACGGCATCTTCATTGAACCAACCACCGCCTCTTTTGACCGGCTTGATGTGGCACGGCTGCACAACGAGTACTCCACCGTCAAAGCCCGCTCCACCTATGAGTGGTATCTGACCATCGGCATCACTGCGGGGACAGACCGTTAAGCGGTGTCGGGTAGAGGGAAAGAAACCATGCAACTGTCTCTTGAGGAAAGGACCAGAACCCGCCAATGGGTGGCGGCCATGGTTGCTGCAACCGGGGAGGCCCAGAAAGCCGAGTTCCCGTTCTCATTCGTATTCAATGGGCAGCCATCCCACGCCCTCCTCCCGGCGTGGAACCGGGAATACAGTATGCGCACGCTGGACGGACAGCGTACGGAACATACTTTGACCTATACCCACGCCCCAAGTGGGCTGCAAGCGCGGTGTGCGGTGACCGAGTACCACGACTTTCCGGCGGTGGAGTGGGTTCTATACCTCAAAAACCTCGGCGAGTCCGACACTCCGCTCATTGAAAAAGTCCTGGCGATGGATGCCGACCTCCCCATGCAAAAAGGCAAGTGCGTGCTGCACTACGCCAACGGCTCGCTCTGCTCCTACAACGACTTCGCTCCCATGACGCGCGTCGTCAATCCGAAAGCAGAAATTCATCTCGCGCCGGGAGGGGGGCGTTCCTCCAGCGAAGTCTTGCCCTTTTTCAATATTGAGACGGACGGCGAAGGCACCATCCTGGCGGTCGGCTGGACGGGCGAATGGGCCTTCACCCTGGCCCGCGACGGCGAAGGCCGGTTACAAGCGCAGGCGGGCATGGCCTTCACGCACTTCAGGCTGCACCCCGGAGAGGAAGTGCGCTCGCCGCGCATCTTGCTGTTATTTTGGCAAAATGACCGTCTGCGGAGCCAAAACCTGCTACGGCGGTTCATCCTGGCTCATCACCGCCCGGCCCCCGGCGGCCACCCCCTGGTCGTACCGGCCTTCGCGGGTAACTGGGGCGGAACTCCCGCCCATCTTCACCAGCACAACATTGAGCAGATCGTGGCCCACGATCTATCCGTTGAATATTACTGGATTGACGCGGAATGGTTCGGGGCACCTCCCTGGTGGAAAAGCGCCGGCAACTGGGAGGCTAACCAGGCTCTTTATCCTCAAGGATTCAAGCCCCTGAGCGACGTGCTCCACTCATCGGGACGGAAACTCCTTCTTTGGTTTGAACCCGAACGGGTTTGCCGGGGCACTCCCTGGTATCGCGACCACGAGGGTTGGCTTCTGAAGATAGCCGAGGACGAGGCTCGTTGGAGCTGGCCCCATTGGGTGGATCAAGATGACCCGACCTGGGTCATCGCCGAGAGCCACCGTAACCAGATTGCCGAAGGGGACGCTCTTCTTGATCTGGGTAACCCGGAAGCGCGCCGGTATCTCACCGACTTCATCTCTGCCAAGATCACAGAATTCGGCCTTGATTGCTACCGGCACGATGCCAACATCGCCCCTTTGGCTTTCTGGCGACACGCAGACCCCCCTGACCGCCAGGGCATCACCGAGATACGGTGGATAGAAGGTCTGTACGCTTTCTGGGACGAACTTCTGCGCCGCCATCCTCACCTGATGATAGACAACTGCGCCAGCGGTGGACGCCGCATTGACCTGGAGACGCTGGGGCGCAGCACGGCATTCTGGCGCACCGATTTCCCCGGTCCCGCCATCGCCAAGCAATGCCACACGTATGGCCTTCTCCCCTGGGTACCGCTCAACGCCACAGGCGACCTGCGGCTGGCAACCGATAGCGAGTACGAGGTGCGCAGCACCCTGAGCAGCGGTCTGACCTTCGGGCTCTATACCGCACAACAGCAGTCCATACCCGACGATCTGCCGTTTGACGTGGCCGAGAGGCGGCTCAAGCAATATCTGGCGATCCAGAAATATTACTACGGCGACTATTACCCGCTCACCGAATACTCTCAGGCCCAGGATGCCTGGATGGCCTACCAACTGGACCGGCCCGACCTGGAGAGCGGGATCGTGGTCGTCCTCAAGCGACCTCTAAGCGCCTATACCGACGCCACTTTCCGCCTACACAATCTACGCGCGGAAGCCCGCTACGAGGTCACCAACCTGGATAGCGACGAGCGCACACATCTCTCGGGCGAAGAGTTGATGGGCAACGGTTTAGCAGTGCATTTATCTTTACAACCAGACTCGGTCCTGATTCTCTACCAACACGAGGGAGGCTGACAAGACCTCGGTTGGGGGAACAGGTGTAGCAGATCTATATCAAGAACCGGAGGCTTTCTAGCATGAAACTCGTCACCTTCCTCTACAACGGGCAGATTCGCCTTGGCGTCCTGCGTCGCAGCGCGGGAGGCGACACGGTGGTTGACCTGAACAAGGCCGAGCCGCGTCTCCCTACTGACATGATTGCCTTCCTGCAAGGAGGCGCGGAGACGCGCTCCCTGGCCGACAAGGCGCTCAGATCGGTCACCAATGCCTCCATCTATCCCCTCTCAGCAGTGACCTTGAAGGCCCCGGTCATGCGCCCCGGCAAGATCATCTGCATCGGCCTGAACTACCGCGACCATGCCGCCGAATCGGGCCAGGCCGTGCCCGAATACCCGACGGTGTTCGCCAAGTACAACAACTGCGTCATCGGCCCCGGCGAAGCGATTGTCCATCCCAAGATTAGCCAGAAGGTGGACTACGAGGCGGAGATGGGCGTCGTCATCGGGCGGCGCGCCAAAGCGGTGGCCGAGGCGGACGCGCTCAACTACGTGGCCGGTTATCTCCCCTTCAACGACGTGAGCGCGCGCGACTTCCAGGCCAGGGTCAGCCAGTGGGAGATGGGCAAGTCCTTTGACACCTTTGCGCCCATGGGGCCTGCGCTCGTCACCGCGGATGAGGTTCCCGACCCCCAGAGTTTGGACATCCGCCTCAGCATCGGCGGCGAGATCATGCAGAGTTCCAACACGCGCAACCTGGTCTTTTCGGTTGCCGCCCTGGTATCCCAGATCAGTGCTGTGATGACGCTGGAACCGGGCGACGTGATTGCCACAGGCACCCCAGGAGGCGTTGGCGCGGCGCGCAAACCACCGCGCTTCCTGCGCCCTGGCGACGTCGTGCGGGTAGAGATTGAACGGCTAGGGGTGCTGGAGAATCCGGTGGTGGCCGAGGCGTAGTGCCGCGATTTCACTTTGTCATACTGAGCGATGAAGGAGCGAAGCATCTCAGAGCAGGGTGAGATTCTTCATTGACCCCTCTCCACTCCCGACCCCCTTCTCTCACCCGCTGGGGGAGAGAAGGGGGATTGAGGGGGAGAAGAGAGGTCGGACTACGATATACTGTTTGCAGGAGATGACATGCCTGGAAAAAGAGGGGTGACGCGGCGGCGGATGCTCAAAGGGCTGGCCGTTGGCCTGGGAGCAACTACCCTCTCCGCCTGCCGGCAGCCAACACCGGCACCGACGCCCACCACCCCGCCACCAACGCCGACCCCGGCTCCCACCAACACGCCGCAGCCCACGCCGCGCCCTACGGTCGCGCTGTTGACGACGGATGGCGAACTGCCAACGGCGGAACGCTTCTTCGCTTATGCGTTCCAGGAGGCGATGACGCCCGCCGGTCGCGCCCACTTCGCCGTCTCCTTCCGCTACGATGACCGGGAAGCGGCTACTATTCTGCCCGATTGGCAGGCCGAGTGGACCGACGCCGCACCTGCCGATGGTGCAACCCGCCACACCGTGACGCTGACCGACCCCAAGACCGGCCTGCAATGCCGTTGCGAGGTCACCACCTTTGCCGACTATCCGGCGGTGGAATGGGTAGCCCATTTCAAGAACACGGGCACCACCGATACGCCCATCGTCGCCGACATCCAACCGCTGGCCGTTCTGTTCAGCGTCGCCCAGGGCGAGACCTGCACGGTACACCACGCCAAGGGGAGCGACATGAAGAACGACGACTTCGCTCCCCAAGAGACACCCCTGGCCCCTGGCGACGACCTGCGCCTGGCCTGCCTGCGCGGGCGGTCATCCGACGTAACGTTGCCCTTCTTTGATGTAGAAGCAGGAGAGCGATGTGTTATCGGAGCCATCGGCTGGACGGGCGGCTGGGCCGCTACCTTCCAGCGCGGTGAGGAAGGTATCCGCGTGCGCGCCGGTATGCAAGAGACCCATCTGCGCCTGCACGCGGGCGAGGAGATTCGCACGCCGCGCATCTTGCTCCTCTTCTGGCAGGGCGAGCGTATCGGCGGCCACAACCTGTTACGCCGGTTCATCCTGGCCTACCACACGCCGCGGCCCAACGGTCAATTGTTACAAGGGCCGATCTGCGACGGCGTGTGGGGCGCGCAGCCTACCGACCAGCAACTCGCCCGTATTCGTTGGATCAAGGACGCCAATCTCCCCATAGAATACTTCTGGGTGGACGCGGGCTGGTATGGCGAACAGCCATACAACTCCCAAGACCCCCTCGTCGGCTGGTTTGAGCAGGCGGGGAACTGGTATCCCCACAAGACTCTCTACCCGCAGGGGCTCAAGCCGCTGGGCGACGCCTGCAAAGCCGCGGGCCTCGGCTTCCTCGTCTGGATGGAGCCAGAGCGAGTCTATCTAAACACGCAGTGGGCCCGCGAGCATGCCGAATGGCTCCTGGGCCCCCGGGATAACATCTTCTTGTTCAACCTGGGCCTCCCCGAAGCGCGCCGCTTCCTGACCGATTTCGTCTCCAACTGGATCACTGAGAACGGCATCACCTGCTACCGGCAAGATTTCAACATGGCTCCTGCCCCCTACTGGCGGGCCGCCGATGCGCCCGACCGGATTGGTATGGCCGAAATCCGTCACATTGAGGGGCTCTACGCCTTCTGGGATGAGTTGCTGGCCCGCCATCCAGGGTTGATCATTGACAACTGCTCTAGCGGAGGCCGCCGCATTGACCTGGAGACGATCTCTCGCAGCATCCCTCTCTGGCGCAGCGACGTGCAGGCAGTCCGGTCTGACCCCCTGGCCCAGCAGAACCAGACTGCTGGCCTCTCCTGGTGGGTTCCCCTCAGCACCGGCTCCTGCCAGGAGGTAGATAGTTACGTCTTCCGCAGCGCGCTGGGGCCGGGCATCGTCGTCAATTGGAGCACACGCTGGGCCGCCAGCGGCACCGACTCTCCAGCAGTGAAAGAGGGCCGTGCCCTTTTAGAACAGTTGCATATTGTGCGCAAGTATTTCTACGGCGACTACTACCCCCTCACGCCCTACAGCCTCCTCAACAACACCTGGGCCGTCTGGCAGTTTGACCGGCCCGACCTGGGCGAGGGGCTAGTGCTGGCTATACGCCGGCGCCCGCCGGAGGATCGCGTGACACTGCCGCTGCGCGGGCTTGACCCGGAAAAATCTTATGAAGTGCGCTCGTTGGAGAACAGTACTGTCACCACGATATCGGGCAAGGAGTTGACGGAGAAGGGCCTCACGATTGAGATCCCCTTCGGGCCCTATTCGGATCTGATCGTCTATAAGCGCATCGCATAATTCAACAAGGAGCACCATCGTGCCGAAAACCAAGATCGTCGTCACTGACTTCGGCGGGCCGGACATAGATGTGGAGGAAGCCGAACTGCGCTCCTCCGGCCTGGATATTGAACTGGTACGCCTCAATGCCCGCGCGCCGGAGGAGATGTTCGGTGTGGTGGACGACGCCGACGCTTTGCTGGTGCAGTGGGCACCGGTCAACCGCCAGGTGATTGCACGCCTGACCCGCTGCAAGATCATCTCCCGCTTCGGCATCGGCGTAGATATGGTTGACCTCAAGGCGGCTGGCGAGCGCGGCATTCCGGTAGCCAATGTGCCCGACTACTGCATTGAGGAAGTCAGCACAAGCACTATGGCTTTCCTCCTCTGCCTGAACCGCCACGTCATCCCGCAAGACCAGGCGATACACGTGGGCAAGTGGGCCTGGCCTCAAGGAATCCCTTACCCGGTGCGCCTGGCAACCCAAACCCTGGGCGTGGTCGGTTTGGGCAACATCGGGCGGGCCGTCGCCCGCAAGGCTAACTGTCTGGGTCTGCGCGTCCTGGCCCACGATCCCTTCATCAAGCCGGAGCAGGCCGCCGCTCTGCAGGTCACCCTGGCGAGCCTGGAAGAACTGCTGCGCGCCTCCGATTACGTCAGCCTCCACTGCCCCTTGACCGCCGAGACCCGCCACCTCATCGGGGCGGCACAGTTGGCGATGATGAAGCCGACGGCCTATCTTATCAATATGTCTCGCGGCCCGGTCGTGGATCAGGTGGCCCTCTACCAGGCCCTGGTCAACAAGGAGATCGCCGGTGCCGCGCTAGACGTCTTGGAAAAGGAGCCGCCCCTGGCAGACGAGCCGATCCTGAAACTGGACAACGTGATCCTGGCCCCCCACTCCGCCAGCGCATCCAACGAGGCGTTGGTTCAACTGCGGGTGGATACGGCGCGCAACGTGGTGCTGGCCCTGCGCGGCCAGATGCCGCGCTCCATCGTCAACCGCAAGGAACTTGGGTGGCCCCCGACGAAAGCCAACTGAAAGCGTAAGGCCATAAGGCGATGAGATTCGGCAACCTGGAGATAGACCCGGCCAGGAACCCGGCCATCCTGGACACGGCGACGTGGGATACAGAAGCGGCCTGGCGCGCGGTGCGCTCTCTCGCCGATGCCTACTGGCAATCGGTGCAAGACGCCGCCGCGCACGGGAGCCCGCTCCCCTCCGCACCGGGCTGCATCCCCTATACCCCATCCTGCACCCATCATGGCGGCAGCATCTTCTTCCTGATGGGCCTGGCCGACGGCCAACAGGTATTCGTGGAGGTTGGCGAGGGCGAGGGAGAAACGGTGCTGGGCGCGCCAGCGTCGGCACGGCAACTGTCAGGAGGCAATCGCCTGGCGCTGTACAAGACCGATGCCGCCGTGTTAGACCGCTTCTTCCGCTTCGTCAGGCCGGAAGCGGGGTCGCGGGCGTTGGGAGCCGTGCCGCGCCTGGGCATCGGCACCCGCATGACGACCTCGGTCTGGTCAGGAGTTTGGCAGGCGATGCACCGCGGCGGCTTCGCGGCCAACGCCATCCAGAACTCGGTACGAGAACTCAACCTCCTCCCCGACCTCCTGGCCGGTCGCCCGCCCGATGTCAATATCGCCTTCGGTTTTGGTCGCATTGAGACCGGCTACACCGGCAGCACCTTTGAGGGGTTGTGGGTGGCCGGCGCGCTGGCCGCTTTGCAGAGCGATACGCGCCCCACCTACGGCGCTGACGCCGACCACATCCAGGTGAAGCGCGGCCCCGACGGGCTCGCCCGCGCCAAACGGGTAGCCCAGACCGCGCGCTATTACAGTTTCTTCACCCTGGACGTCTCCGACGTGCTGGACTACGGCGCGCTGGCCCAATCAGCGGCGATGGCCGCCGATTACCTGGCCGCCAAGATTCCGCAGTCCGGCCAGCGCCGGGCCATCCTGGCCTATCACCAGCAGAGGCGGCGCATCGGCGGGCAAGACCATGCGCCTGACGAAACCACCATCGGGCGTTTGGTGGGCAAACACTGGGACGCGTTGGATGCGGTGCAGGGGCTCTACGGTTATATTAAGCAACTCAAAGAGGGTTTTCCCTTTGACCTGGAATTGAGCATTGATGAGCACCCGCCGGAGGTGGACACCTTCGCTTGCCTCACGACGGACGAGGAACTCACGTTCCTTCTCCTTGAGATGCAGAGACGCGAGATACCCCTGACCCACATCGCGCCCAACTTCGGCATTGAGAAGGGGACAGATTACCGTTGTCCCGACGGCCTGGCAGGTCTGGAGAGCCGAGCGCGGACGCAGGCCCGCATCGCCGCAGACCTGGGGGTAATGCCCGATTTCCATTCCGGCGATGATCTGACGGCAGCCACCCGGCGCGCCATCGCCCGCGCCACACGCGGGCGCAACCACTTCAAGATATCGCCCAGCCTGCAACTCCTCTTCGCGGAGGTGCTTTCGGACTATCACCCGGCCCTGTTCCGCCGCTGGTGGGAAGATGCGCTAGGCTATGCGCAACGAGAGGCAGCCGCCAGCTCCGCGTTCGCGGCGGATTGTCTGCGCCAGTACGAGGCGAGCGACAAGACACCATCGGCCCACCAGAGCGTGTTCCACCATTACAGTTTCGCCTTCGTGGGGCGGCGAGATGCCACCGGGCAATTCCTGCACCGCCAGGAATTTTACGATCTGTCGCCCGGCTTTTACCAGGCTTACCAGAATCGTGTGGCCGGGTTCTTGGGTATGTTGGCTACCGAACTCTTCAACGCGTGAATCGGTTCGGTAGCGAGGTTCTCCCCTCACCCTTCTCTCCGCTGGGGAGAATGGTGAGGACAGCGCTCCCTCTCCCCTTTGGGGAGAGGGCTGGGGTGAGGGGGGATGATGCTCATGCCGACGGCTCCTCATCAACTTACCCACCCTTGTCAGGGGGGTGAGGGTGGGTGCAACTACAACAAGCCAGGTACCCACCTTTGTCAGAGAGGAATTTTGCTATGCAACTCTTTTTGGATAGTTCCAGACCGCAAGAGATTCAAGAGGCTCGCTCCTGGGGTCTGTTATCGGGCGTGACGACGAACCCGTCGTTAATTGCCGCCGCCGGGCCGGACAAGGAGAAAACCCTGAGCAGCATCCTGGAGGCTTCTTCCGGTCCCGTCCTGGTGCAAACCATTGGCTGGCACGACCCGCGGCCCCTGGTGGGACAGGCCCGCTGGCTCCACGCCCTTTCCGACAGGATCATCGTGAAACTGCCGATGAGCATCGCCGGTATTCAGGCTCTCCTGCAACTCAAGAAAGAAGTCCCCGCCCTGCGGTTGGCGGTGACCGCCGTTGCCTCCGTCTCGCAGGCCTATCTCTGCGGCAAGGCGGGCGCGGACATCGTGGCGATCTTCAACGGCCCACTAGACCAGGATTCCGACACGCCGGTAGAACTGGTCGCGCCGGTGCGCCAAATCTACGACAACTACGGCTTCAAGACCCAAATCCTGTCGTGCGGGCGCTATCCCCGCATCTTCGGCGAGTTCGCCGTGGCAGGGACCGACATCTGCACCGTGAAGATAGAGTTCATGCGGCTCCTCTACGAACACTCCTTCACAGAGAAACGGATGAACGGCTTCATGAAGGATTGGCGGGCCAGGTTCGGCGACGAGACCTGGCCGGAAGGATGAGCGATGACGGTCATGGAACTCTTTGACCTGGCAGGGCAGGTGGCAATTGTCACTGGTGGGGCGCGGGGCCTGGGGCGGCAGGCCGCTTTGGCCCTGGCGGAGGCGGGCGCGGACGTGGCGATCTGCGACCTGTTGGTAGCCGAGGGTGAACAAACGCAGCGCGAACTTGAGGCGCTGGGTCGTCGTTCCCTTTTCGCCAGGGTGGACGTCACGCAATCTGCCGAGATAGAGACCTTCGTCCAGGAAGTGGTTGAGCGGATGGGCAAGATTGACATCCTCGTGAACAACGCGGGAATGCCCTCCTCCGGCCTGGCCCTGGAAGACGAGAGTCACGATTCTTGGCGGCGGATGATTGACACCAACCTGTCCGGCATGTTCTACGTGGCGCAGCCCGTGGCGAAGCACATGATTGGCCGGAAAGAGGGCGGTGTTATCATCAACGTAGCCTCCATCAACAGCTTCATTATCAGCAACATCCTTCCGCGCCACAACGTCCCTTATTGCGTCGCCAAAGGGGGCGTAGCCCAATTGACGCGCGGCATGGCCTCTGATTGGGCCCCTTACAACATCCGGGTCAATGCCATCGCGCCCGGATACATGGCGACTACGATGACGGCAGCGAGCCGCCACTATCCTGAGATCGTTGAGAGACTGACGGCCAACACACCGATGAAGCGCTATGGGAAAGAAGAGGAGATCAAAGGAACCATCGTCTATCTGGCCTCCTGTGCCTCGTCCTTTATGACCGGCAGCATCGTGGTGTTGGATGGCGGCACGACCATCTGGTGATTTGATTAGCACTTTTAGGGAGAGATTACGTGGAGAAAGCGCCGCAATCATCCGGCAGAAGAGTATCCGTTTCAGGCCTGGAAGCCTTCTGCCTGGAAGCGATGCTCAAATCGGGCATGACGGAGGAAGATGCCCGCCTCACCGCCGACGTCCTGGTGACGACCGATACCTGGGGAGTCCATACCCACGGCACCAAGCAACTGCGGTTCCTGTTGTGGAATATGCGCCGGGGGCGTCTGCACCCCCGGGCCGTGCCAGAGTTGACCGGTGAGGGCCTGGGCTGGGCCCTGTACGATGGGCACTACGCCATGCCGATGGTCACCTCCTGCCGCGCCATGCGCACGGCGATGGAGAAGGCCCGCCGCACCGGCATCGCCTACGTAGGCGTGAAGCACAGCAGCCATTTCGGCGCGGCAGGCTATTACGCGCAGATGGCAGCCCAGGAAGGGCTGATCGGTCTGGCGGTATGCAACGTGGACCCGGGAGTGACCGTCCCCGGCGCGCGGGGCAAAGTCCTCGGCACGAACCCCATCGCGTTTGCCGTGCCTGCGGGAAAAGAGAAGCCGGTCTTTCTGGATATCGCCACCAGCACCGTCGCGGCCAGCAAGATATACGCCGCCCAGTTCCTCGGCCAGAAGATATCCGACACCTGGCTGGTGGACGATGAGGGGGTCCCGACCACCGATCCCACAGGCTACCCCAAGACCGGAGCCCTGATGCCGATGGCCGGCCACAAAGGTTACGGCCTGGCTTTTCTGGTGGAAGTATTGAGCGCGGTC